>NZ_JAOCBT010000025.1:0-99745 GCF_029840045.1 Pseudomonas sp. GD03903
GCGCGTGGTGCAGGCACCGGACCTGGATTTCTGCGGGATACGCGAGGTGGAGATGATCTACGAGGACAGCGCCGGCCAGCGGCATACGCTGCGCTATCCGGTGTGGGGGCAGGGGTGTGGGAATGAGAACTGACGGCTCAGGCGGGAGCCCGGCTGCGGAACAGTTACTTGCTTCATCCGGGGCTGCAGTGCTCGGGTGCTCCTGACCGCGAACGCTATGGGCGTGTCCCTGTGGGCGAAAGCCAGTCGCACTATCGGGAAGGCAGCGGATGTGCGCGCAGCGACTTGCGGAAATCTGCCGGGGACATCCCGCGTGCCTGGCGGAAGGCGTGGCTGAAGGCGCTGGCCTGGGAGAAGCCGAGCAACAAGGCAATCTCCAGGACGCTGGAGTTGGTGTGCCGCAGATGCCGCTCGGCCAGGTCCATGCGCACCGACTCCAGAACCTGGTTGAAGCCCTGACCTTCCGCGGTGAGCTTGCGCTGCAGGGTTCTCGGGGACATGGCGAGCTGGCCGGCCAGACCTTCGAGGCTGAAATCCCCGTTGGGAATGCGTTCGGCCAGCAGCGCGCGCAGGCGGCCGGTTACTGATCGTGGGGTATGGGTGCGTCCCAGTTGCCGGTCGGCTTCGAGCAGCAGACTTTTGTGGGTGCTCGGGTCTGCGCCCATGATCCGCATGGAAAGCAGCGATTCGGAGAACGTCAGTACATTGCTGCCCGCGCCGAATTCCACCGGGCATCCGAAGTAGCGTTCGTAGAGAGCCGGATCACCCATCGCCGAGTGCATCATCTTCACTCCCAGCAACGGCACGTTGCAGCCGATGAGCCAGCGCCCGTAGGCTGCCCGGCCGGCAATCAGCGCTTCCAGCAGGTAGCCGTTGCAGGGCTCCTGATCGTCGACGAGTACGTCCTCCACCATCACCACATTGTTGTTGATGCTGATATGTGTCTGGCTGGACGGAAGATCCAGGACTATCGCCGCATAGCGGTGAACCAGACTGAGCGATTCGCCCAGCGTCGAGCTGGTCATCATCATGTAGCCGAGCACGCCATAGCTGCTGACATGCACCTTCGAACCCACCACCAGTCCGAAATGCGGTAGCCCGGTCAGGTAGGCGGAGCGTTCCAGCAGGTCGCACAGATAGTGAAGGGGAATCCGCTGGATCGGATCATGGAGCCAATCCTGGGGCAGTTCGACCTCGCGCAGAAGTTACTCAACCTGGCATCCATGCTGTTCAGCGACTCGTAACGCGTGATTGACGAATGTGGCGCTGACGGTGGCAGGGCGCATAAGAATGTCTGGGTCCGGTAAAATTGGGCGCGAATCTAGCAAGGGCAACGCTGGGGCGGCGAGTGGCATCCGTCGGCAGCGTCAAGCCCGGCCGCTGACCAGCACACCGGCACCGGTGATCTGCGTGGCGGCTTCGGATAGCAGGAACATGATCACCGCACAAAGCTGCTCCGGTGCCACCCAGCGACCGTACTCGGCACCTGGCATCGCCGCGCGATTCTGCGGAGTGTCGAGGACGCTGGAGAGCACCGCATTGACGGTGATCGCCTTTCCCTTCAGTTCCTCGGCGAGGTCCTCGGTCAGGTTCAGCACGGCGGCCTTGGTCGCCCCATAGACACCGTTGGCCTGGCCCTTTCGGGCGGCAACCCCTGAACCGATGTTGACGATGCGCCCGGCCGGCGATTGCAGCAGCAGGGGAAGCGCGGCCTTGCTGATGTTCAGCGCGGTACGCAGGTGCACGCCATACAGCCATTTCGCCAGGTTGCGATCCCCCAGCGGCATGGGCCGGCAGGTGATACCGCCGATGATGTTCACCAGTGCGTCGAGACGCCCGAAATGCTTCTCGACTTGCTGGATGATCTCCAGACAGGTGGGCGCTACGGTCAGGTCGACGCGGGGCAGGACCAGCAGGGTGGGCGAGGAGGGTACCGGGCAGGGCGTGCGGTCGATCAGCACCAGCCTGGCGCCACACCCCGCGAAGAGGTTCGCCAGCGCCTCGCCGAGGTCCCCGAAAGCCCCGGTGATAGCTACGACGCGGTCCGACAGCAAATGATCCATGGTCAACCTCCGGCCTGTGCGTTTAGCGCACGTAAGCTAAAGAGGAGTCCGCCTGGAGTCATGCGACTGAACGTCAACTTGGTATCGATAATCCGACATCGGTGTCGGAGCGGGAGAATCAGGCGTTTGGTCGGAACTTCCCCCGCCATTCGAACAAGCTATGTCCCTGCTGTATTGGAATAAGTGGCTACGATCTGGCGCTTGGCACTGAGGTCCGGTCGTCAGGAGTGCTTTGGCCGCAAGCGCTTCTGGCGCACTGTCAGCCTCACCTTCCGCACCGTCTCCACAAACGGCGTGACGATCAGGCTCCACAGCGACGAATACTTCGCATCGTCATGCTCCCCCGCGCCGAACTGGATTGGCTCCGGCGCGCGCTGGGTGACGTAGAGCGTGCCGAACAGCCAGTCCCACAGCGACAGGTTGATGCCGAAGTTCCTGTTGAAGTGCCGAGGCGCGTCGCTGTGGTGGATCTGGTGCTGGGCGGGGCTGTTGATCACGTGCTCGACCAGCGGCCCGAACGACAGCCACACATGGCTGTGGCGCAGGTTGGTCGCCAGCACGTTGAACAGCAGGATCAGGTAGGTCACGCCGAACAGCGTATAGGCGCTGATCTGCCCGCCACAGACGTACCAGAAGATGCCGGCGTAGGCGCCCAGCAGCACGGTCCCGGCCAGGTTCGCCGCCAGCTTCTCGACGAAGTGCACGCGGCTCGCCGTGATCGGTGTCAGCACCGCCGCCGAGTGATGCACCTTGTGGAACGCCCACAGCCAGCGCGAGTGGAAGGCGCGGTGCACCCAGTAGTTCTTGAAGTCGCTGACCAGGAACACGCCCAGCCCATAAAGAAGTGACAGGCTGAGGTTCTCGCCCACCTGCGGCCGCGCGCCCCACAGGTTGGTGAAGAAGGCGATGTAGTCGCCCGAGCGCAGGATGTAGGGATCGACCAGCCCGATGATGGGCAACAGCAACACCACATTGAGGATGCCGCGCACCAGGTAGTAGCGGTAATCCAGCAGCGCCGAACGATGGAAATTAACCCGCGCGCCGCCAATGAACTGCCAGAACGACGTCGATTGCGTCAGCCCGCGTTGCCGGCGGAAGCGGAACAGCGCGTAGGCGATGGCGTAGGAGCACAGCAGGAACACCACGCCGACGCGGCCACTGAGGTCGAAGAGGCCGGCGACCTGGTTGGTAACCGGATCGACCACCAGCTCGGTGAGGTGACGATGGATATGAGAGAGGTCAGGCATGGGCGCTGGCGCCGGAAGTCAGGTGAACAGAGTTGAACGTCGAGTGACCGGCCATGGCGCTGAGGCGCTGGCGACTCATGGGGCGTCACGTGTTCGCTCAGCATGGGACCTGGGGGAGGACGCTGTCAAAGTTCAGCAGCGCCGGGGCGGGGCAATTCGACAGGGGGGCGTCAGCAACCTGATGTGCGGAGGCGATCGGAGTGGCCTGAAATGGCCTGCTGAACGGGACAGCCCATCGATGAGGTGGGCAGGCGCCCGCACGGCGCACTAAGCCAGGGCGTAACCTTGAGGGAGTCGGCCAAGAACCGATATCCGCGAAGCTGCAGGTTCCGCGCGACGGGCAGGGTGCAGAGGTTTGCCGGTCAGCAATGAGCCGCGTGGTTGATGGCTCAGGCTGCCGTCGCCAAGGGCTGCTGTTGTCGATCCAGCATTTCCTGGAGTTCAGCCACTGAGTCCAGGACTCTCTGCGCCCAGCGCTCATCGTCCGGACGCACGACGACGACGCGGAAACCGTGGTCATGGCCTTCGCTCTTCACGCCTTCGGAATCATCGACATGCAGGTCGATATCGAATGCCGGCGGAAGTTTCGAGGGCGAGTTCGCCAGCCCGCGCTCGGTCAGGGCCTGGTTGTGCCGAACGCTGTTGACCACGCCGTCGACGTGGATGCCATACAACAACAGCCAGCGCCGGATATAGGACGGTGTACGGCCGGAGGACGTGTAGACCCAGATGCTGCAGCCCTGGCGGCGTAGTTCCCGGGTCAGGGAGCGGGTGCCGATACGCAGCGGTTCGCCAAGCCAGCGATGAATGAACAGCGGGAGCCTGCTGGGTTCGACGTCGCTGTGGTGGGGGAGGCAGGCCAGGGTGTCATCGATATCGAACGAAATCCGTATGCGCGGGCGTCCGAACCGGTAAGGCGCAAGGGAACCCTTCATGGCGTCCCACAGCTGATCCTTGATGGCCAGGCAGGTTGCGAGCATGGGCTGGGTGGTCATCAGGCACCTCCCTGATGGGCGGAGGCGTGTTTTTCGCCAAGGAAGAATCGCTGCGAATCCGCTGCCTGATCTTCGAGGAAGGCTGCGTACTTTTTCTTGATCTTGGGCAATTCGAAAAGCGCCTTTACGCCATGCTTGGCAGAGTTGCGGATGACCGATGACGGGTTGTAGTAACCCTTGGCGTTGTCCAGGGTCAGCACGAACGGCGGCAGCCCGGCACGTAGCAGCAGATAGCTGACGATGAGCGAGCCGCTGCGATGGTTACCTTCGATGAACAACTGCGGTTTGCTCAGAATCCGCACATAGACCCCGGCCGCGCGCTTCCACACCGATTCGCTGTGATACGCGCAGTACCAGTTGAACAGGTCCTTGATGCCGCCTTCCACGTTGTTGAAGAAGTGCGCCTCGGTGGCCGCCAGGTGCGGCGCGAATTCCAGCCGACGGGCAGGGTCCCGGCCGCACAGCACGGTGGCGTTGATCTCCAGCATCAGGTTGACCTGCTGCAGATCGAACAGGTCGACGCCCCGTGCGACGTAGTCGTCGATCAGGGCGTAGCCCTCCAGCACGTTGTGCAGCACTTCGTCGGTGAACGGATCACGCGGCTCGGTAAAGCACTGGCTGAGCTCGCCGAAACGGCCTTGCACCTCACGCAGCGCACGTTCAATCGCTCGCAGATCAAGACGGCGCGTGGCAGGCATGGGCGACCCTGAAGAGGAGGTGAGAGGCTTCATACGACTGCAGATTCGACTCAGCTGAACTTGCCGCTGATGTAGTCCTCGGTCATTTTTTCTCGCGGGCTTTCGAAGATCTGCTTTGTCGCGCCCATTTCGACCAGGTAGCCCGTGCGCGTGCCCTGGGAAATGTCCACCGAGAAGAATGCCGTGGTGTCAGCGACACGGATGGCCTGCTGCATGTTGTGGGTGACCAGCGCGATGGTGTAGTCCTTCTTCAGCTCGACCATCAGCTCCTCGACGCGGCGGGTAGCGATCGGGTCGAGTGCCGAGCACGGCTCGTCCAGCAACAGGACTTCCGGTTCGGTGGCAATCGCGCGAGCGATGCACAGGCGTTGCTGCTGGCCACCGGAGAGCGACAGGCCGCTCACCTTCAGCTTGTCCTTCACTTCATCCCACAGCGCGGCGCCCTGCAGGGCATGCTTGACCCGGTCGCCGATGTCGCCCTTGTAGCGATTGAGGCGCAGGCCAAACGCGACGTTGTCGAAGATGCTCATCGAAAACGGGTTCGGCTGCTGGAACACCATGCCGATGTAGCGGCGCACGACCACAGGGTCCACACCCTTGCCGTAGACGTCCTGCCCGAGGAAATGCACATGGCCCTCGAAACGGAAGCCGCGCACCAGATCGTTCATCCGGTTCAGGCTGCGCAGCACGGTGCTCTTGCCGCAGCCGGAAGGGCCGATGAAGCCGGTGATCTTGTTCTTTTCGATCGGCACGTGGCTGTCACGTACCGCCATGAAGTTGCCGTAGAAAATCTTGTCCAGTTTGCAGTCCATGACCACCTGGGTCTCGGCGCCAACCGGGGCGACTTTCTGTGCAGTAGCTGTGTTCACGATTCGGATGCTCCGTATCTCAAAACTTGGGCTTGCCAAAAATGCGACTGATGACGTTCACGATCAGCACGATCATCACCAGCACCAGCGATGCGGCCCACGCGAGCTCGAGCTGGTTGTCGAAGGGCATGCCGGAGAAGTTGTAGATCAGTACGGAAAGCGAGGCCGTGGGGTTCATCACTGCCAGGCTGCCGTCGTGGTAGATCCAGTAGTTGCTGAACAATGCGGTGAACAGCAACGGTGCGGTCTCGCCTGCGGCGCGCGCCACGGCCAGCATGACGCCGGTGAGGATTGCCGGCAGGCCGGTAGGCAGCACGATCTTCCAGATCACCTGGGCGCGGGTGCAGCCCATGCCGTAGGCGGCATCCTTCATGATCTTGGGCACCATCTTCATCGACTCTTCGGCCGTGAGCACGACGATCGGCAGCATCAGCACGGCCAGTGCCACGCCACCCGCCGGTGCCGAGTAGGTGCCGGTGGTCATCACGACCAGAGCGTAGGCGAAGACCCCGGCCAGGATGGAGGGCAGGCCGGTGAGCGTCTTGGCGGCAAAGCGCGCGGCGCTCGCCAGTTTGCTGTCCGGCCTCAGTTCAGCCAGGAAGACGGCTGCCATGATGCCAACCGGAACGGCAATGGCGGCGGCGATACCGACCATGACGAAGGTGCCGGCCAGCGCGTTGCCGAAGCCGCCGCCCGTCTCGAAGCCGGTCGGTGGCAGCTCGGTGAAGACCTCCAGGCTCAGGCGTGCACCGCCGCGGGTGATCAGCATGTAGAGCACGGAGATCAGCGGCACGCTGGCCAGCAGGGCGCCGATCCAGACCAGCGTGGTCAGCACGAGGCTGCGCAGGGCACGGCCCTCGAGCTTGCGCTGCAGGCTCGGCAGGGCGGATGCGGTGGGAGTGAGGCTGGTCATTACTTGGTCCCCCGCTGGGCGTAAAGCATGATCATGGAGCCGAGTACGTTGACGATCAGGGTGATGAACATCAGCACCAGTGCGGCATACATCAGCACTTCAACCTCGTTCGGCCCGGCTTCGGGGAAGTTCAGCGCCAGCAAGGCTGCCAGCGTGTTGGCCGGTGCGAACAGCGACAGGGAAATGGTGTTCGCGTTGCCGACCAGCATGGCCAGGGCCATGGTTTCACCCAGTGCGCGGCCCAGGCCCAGGACCAGGGAGCCGAAGATGCCGGTGGCAGCGGAGGGCACCATCACCTTGAGGATCGCTTCCCAATGGGTGGTTCCCATTCCGTAGGCGGCCTGCTTGGTCTTCATCGGCACGCTGGCAAGAGCGTCCTGCGAGACCGCGGCAATGGTGGGCAGAATCATGATGGCAAGCACCAGAGAGGCGGGCAGCAACCCTGGCCCGCTCAACGATGTGCCGAAAAAGGGTATCCAGCCGAGTTCGCTGTTCAACCACGCCGTCAGCGGGCGAATGGCCGGGATCACCACGTAGATCCCCCACAGGCCGTAAACGACGCTGGGGATGGCGGCGAGCAGTTCGACGATGGTACGGAACACCGCCGCCAGCCTGGCGGGGAGGAAATCCTGGGTCAGGAAGATCGCCATGCTGACGCCGAACAGGCCTGCGATCAGCAGCGCGATCAGTGCGCTGTAGAGCGTGCCCCAGATGGCCGGCAAAATGCCGTACTTGCCCTGGTTGACGTCCCAGACCGAACCCAGGAGAACGTCCAGGCCATGTTTCTCCATGCCCGGAAAGGCCTTGCGGCCGACTTCGAACACGAGGGCAACGACCAGCACCAGAATCAGGACCACACCCAGGCGTGCAATGGCACGGAAGGTCCGGTCAACCAGGAAATCCTTCGCGGATGGCGGTTGGCAGGCAGAGTCCGGATTTACCGGTACGACAAAAGGTTGGGTCATGGGGGAGTTCCGGAACAGGTGGAAATCTCATCCGGCGTGGCTGACAGCCCACGCCGGATGAAGACTCGCAGGCGTTACTGGATGTTGGCGGAAGCTTTGCGAACCTGATCGACGACTGCTTGCGGCAGCGGGATGTAGCCCATCGAATCAGCGATCTTCTGCCCTTCGGTCAGGCCGTACTCGACCATTTCACGCATGGCCTTGGCCTTGGCCGGGCTCTCGTTGTGCTTGCGGAAGATCATCCAGGTGTAGGAGGTGATCGGGTAGGACTGGGCACCGTCCGGATCGGGCAGCCAGGCCACCAGGTTCTCCGGGAACTTCACGGCAGCCAGCGCCGCAGCACCGCTTTCTGCGTTCGGTACGACGTACTGACCGGCCTTGTTCTGCAGTTCGGCGAAGTCGACCTTGGCCAGCTTGGCGAAGCCGTACTCGATATAGCCGATGGCGCCAGGGGTCTGGCGAACGGTAGCGGTCACGCCATCGTTCTTCGGCGACTTGATGAATTTGTCGCTGGCCGGCCAGTTGACGGTGTTGCCTTCACCCAGGGCAGTCTTGAACTCCGGGTTGATGGTCGACATGTGCTTGGTGAACACAGCGGTGGTGCCGCTGGAGTCCGCACGCACGACAACGGTGATCGGCAGGGCCGGCAGCTTCAGCTCAGGGTTGGCCGCGACGATCTGCGGGTCGTTCCACTGAGTGATCTTGCCCAGGAAGATGTTGGAGTAAACGTCGCGCGGCAGTTTCAGCCCTTTGGGGCTGCCCGGCAGGTTGTACGCCAGGACGATTTCGCCGGCGGTCATCGGCAGCAGTTGCACGCCTTCGGCAACCTTGGCGATGTCCTCGTCCTTCATGGCCGAGTCACTGGCCGCGAAATCCACGGTCTTGTTGAGGAAATCCTGTACGCCCGCACCGCTGCCCTTGGACTGGTAATCCACGGTGACGCCAGCGGTTTTCTTGCTGAAGTCCTTGAACCAGGTCAGGTAGATCGGAGCGGGGAAGCTGGCGCCCGAGCCGGTCAGGCGGACGCTTTCGTCGGCAAAGGCGACGGAAGTGGCACACATGGACAGCGTAACGGCGATCGCAGCAGATTTCACAAAGCTTTTCATCGAGGGCAATCCTTTTGATATCGGGCTGCCATACTGTGATCGGGTCCTGTGAAATTTTTATGACAGCGCGGTGGCAAGCGCTCTGGCTCGCCGGCTCGACTGGCCTATCTCCGGGCTTCCGCGATGCGCGTCAGGTGAATTCGCAGCTACTGCCCGCCTTGGCTGGCGGCCATTTCAGGGTAGGGGCGGAGGGGCAGGGCGGGGGAATGCCCCATCTGTTCGATGAGCGCGCTGCGCAATAAATAGTTACGGTCACTCGGCAGTGCAGAGGTGGGTGAACAAGGCGATGTAGTCGCCCGGCGCAGGAGGTACGGGTCGACCAGCCCGACGATGGGCAGCAGCAACACCCTATTCAGAATGCCGCGCATCAGGTAGTAGCGGTAATCCAGCAGCGCCGAGCGATGCAGATTCACCCGGCTGCCGCCAATGAACTGCCAGAACGATGCCGCCTGCTTTGCCGGCAGAAGCGGAACAGCGCCTAGGCGATGGTGTAGGAGCACAGCAGGAACACCACGCCGACGCGGCCGCTGAGGTCGAAGAGGCCGGAGTGCTAATTGGCCACGGGCTTGATGAGTAGGGTGATCAGGTGCTGGTGGAGGTGCGAGAGGTCAAGCATGAGAGTTATGCGCCGTTGAGTCCTACGTTCAGAGTATTCTTGCTGTGGCAGTTGCAAAATGGGGGGGGCATTTCGTTCAGATAGAAGGATGGGGGCGCGGGTCTGAATCACCAAGATGGATTCATAGTGGAAAAATAAATCCTACCCCTTCTTCGGTCATGGGTGAAATGCTCGGTAAGCTCAAGATTTTTCTTTTTATGAAAACGGCTCTCTTGAGTAGGTGTTTTAGTCCTAGGGTTGTTTTGATTTTTTTGGAGGGGATGAAGTGCTCGATTTTTACGATTTAATTGATAGAAAGATATTCTTTCGCGACCCTGGCGTAAATGTAATGGGGGAGAACGTTTTTACCATATTGGTCGGAAAGAATGGTTCAGGAAAGAGTCAGTTGCTGAGGTCGGTTTTGTTGAGTTTGGTTGGGGACTCATTATTGGTGGGTGTTAATCTTCAGGAGCGATTTAAAGAGTCAGTATCTCCGTCGAAGTTTGTTTTCTCTGGTCGACCCAAAAGTGTAATTGCTTCATCTGTCAGTCCGTTTGATAAATTTCCCATCAGTAAGTCGAAGAATAGGGCGGGGTATTATAGGTACTTGGGGCTGAAAGGTCTATCCAGTATGAATCTGGGTGCTGGGTTTATGAGTAGAACGATTTCTTCACTTGTTGATGTTCTTGTTAGTTGTCCGGAGCGGTTTGGGGTTGTAGGAAAGATTTTTGATTATCTAAATTATGACTTCTATCTTCGCTCAAGAGTACAGCTTGATATTCCTTTGGAGGAGGTTCAAGTTATCCTTGGCTCAGGAAGTTCTCATGATGCATTTTTTTCTGCCCTGAGAAGCCGCTATGGTTCTGTCGAATTCTCTCAGTCTAATAGGTTTAACTATAGTGAGGACGAGGTTGAGTCAATAATTTCGGCGCTTTCACACGTCTTGGCTCAGAGAGGGGAGAGGCGGAAGGGGAATGTAAAGTTTGATTTCTTTCTGACAAAAGATGGTGTTTTTTTAGAGTCAGGGCCGATAGATGGCTCGACATTGATTTTGTTGCGGAGTGGGCTGTTAGTCTCTAAGGAGATTAGCTTGTCAAAGAAGGGGGTTGGCAAACCTTTTCATATTAAAGATGCTAGCTCTGGTGAGCAGTCAGTTCTTTTGTCGCTCCTTGGTATCGCGAGTCATATTGTAGACGGGTCGTTGGTGTTAATTGATGAGCCTGAAATATGCCTGCATCCTGAGTGGCAAGAGAGATACATTGAACTTTTGGTGGGGCTTTTTAGTTCCTTTGTTGATTGTCACTTTATAATTGCGACCCATTCGCCGCAAATAGTTTCGGGGGTGGGTGACAGAAACTGCTATGTGCTTGATGTGCAGAGTGGTGAAATGAATTCGGCAGCGTCGTTCAATAAGAGGTCTGCTGATTTTCAGTTGGCTAATTTGTTTAGTGCTCCGGGATATAAGAATGAGTATTTATCTAGGGAGGTAATCGGTGTGCTGATGGCGCTATCTCGTCGCGAGGAGTTGTCGCCTCAGCGCCGTGAGTCAGTAGAGAAAATGGTGCGACTTTTGCCGTTGATTAATTCGGATGATCCAAATTTCAAGTTAATATCTATGTTGGCAGATGTTATGGAGTCTAGCTGATGGTTGCTGCTAGGCGCTGTTTTCAATTGACTAATGCGTATGTTTATACCGCTGAAGAGGTATTGCTGATAGAGCGAGGCTTTTCCGGTCTCTCCAGTGAGGATATGTACCGATTTTGGGGGGCTATTAAAGATGGTGAGTGGAGTGATCTAAAAGGACGAATAAAAACTCATTATATTTTGGTGCAAGATTATACTTGTCCCTATTGCCTTCAGCGTATGCAGGTTGACCACAAAGGGATGTGGGATGCGGAGCATATAATTCCAAGGCGGTCGCATCCGCATTTTACCTTTGAGGCTGAAAATCTATGTGTGAGTTGTAAAGATTGTAATGGAGAAAAATCTAATAAGGCCGTGACGAAGTCTTCCGTAAAAAATAAATTTAGCCGAGATGAAAGCGACTATTTAATTGTTCATCCTCATTTTGATAAGTATTCTGATCATATAAAAGTGGTCGCGCCTGCAGGTTTCTATCTTCCTAGAACTGATAAGGGGCGAGCGCTTGTGGAAGTTTGTGGTCTGTTAAGGTTTGTCTTTCAATATGCCGACTATGGTTTTGCCTCGGCCGAGGTTAAGGCGCAAATGGCGGATTTAAATTTCCAGTTGCAAGAGTCTGTGGATTCTCTAGAGCAATCTTTTGTTCTTGACTGTATACAGGAGTTGGCTGCTAGGGCAAAGGATGCAATGCGTAAAGATTCCTTGAAGAGTTTGATGTCTTGAATAGTTTCTGGGGTTTTATAGATCAAGTTTTTTATGTGGCTTTAGATTTTAAGTCGCGTGCAACTCCCCTGCTTGACGTATATCGGTCATCTACTTAACCTCTCCTTGCCCTGGGAAAGCGCCAGGGTCGGGTTTGGCGACTCGAATAACTACCTAGGTGCGGTGACGCTTCGTCAGATCGTGGCATATCAACACGTCCACGGTTCTTCGCTATGGCGGGCCGCACAGGGAGACCTTCGGGTCTGCCGGGACCTAGGTAGCCGGTTCGCCAACCCTGTGTGGCTCTGCCTCCCTCATCGTTTGGCGACGATCAGGGCGGTGGTTTCTCGAAACTACCTAGGAAAAGCACATGGACGACATCTACGTTCCCACCGTATTCCACCGCTACAACCGTTCCCTGCGCGGCGTGTTGATCGACAACCAGCCCTGGTTGGTCGCCCGCGAGCTGGGCTATCTGATCCGCGAGCGGGTCGAATCGTACGTACTTCGAATGGATGAAGACCTCTTTCGCGAAGCGCGCCTGGTGACGGGTGGCGGCGAGGAGGTCGTGTTGTTGGTCAGTGATTTCGGCGCCTTCCATGTGCTGCATCGGTTTCGCGATCCGGAGCATCGGGAGTTGCGCAAGTGGATCACCGGGCATGTGTTGCCGGTGCTGAGGGATCAGGGACCGGGCAGGGCGGGATACCCGCAGCGCATGCAGGCAAGAGGGGAAGGTCGGGCGCTGGCGGTACTGGATTGGCAGGGGGAGTTGTGGGTGCCGATGGAGGAGGTGCCGCGGTTGATGCGCGAGGAAAGGCGCGGGAGATGGTGGCGGAGGGAGTAGGGAGCGGGGATGTTGGAAAGCGCCTGTCGGCGCTGTTCGCGGGCATGGCACGCTCCTACAAGAGCAAGAGCCCCTCACCCTAACCCTCTCCCGCAAGCGGGAGAGGGGACCGTTCAGCGTCAGGGCAAGCCTTGGCGTTAGCCGGTGGGCATGTCCCAGCTAGCCGTCACGCAGCCGGCGGGGTGCCTTCGGCGTTGGCGACCACGGCGTCGATCTGGATCGCCGCGCCCTTGGGCAGGGCCGAGACGCCAACGACACGGCGGGCCGGAGTGCCGCCCGGGAAGTAGGTGGCGTACACCTCATCCACTGCGGCGATGTCGTCGATGCGGGTCAGGAAGACGTTGACCTTCACCACGTCGGCGAGCGCATGGTCGATGCTTTCGACAATGGCCTTGAGGTGCTTGAAGCACTGCGCGGCCTGTTCCTTGACGCCGCCTGCCACCAGTTCACCGGTCTTCATATCCAGCGGCAGCTGGGCGGAGATGTGGTTGTAGTGGGAGAAGGCGACGGTCTGCGTGGAGTACGGGCAGGGCGGCGCGGCGTCGGTGTTGTGGGCCTTGATGACGATGCCGTGGCGATCTTCCACTGCTTGCGGCGGGG
The DNA here is from genome assembly GCF_029840045.1 of Pseudomonas sp. GD03903. Taxonomy (NCBI): domain Bacteria; kingdom Pseudomonadati; phylum Pseudomonadota; class Gammaproteobacteria; order Pseudomonadales; family Pseudomonadaceae; genus Pseudomonas; species Pseudomonas sp. GD03903. The sequence goes on from NZ_JAOCBT010000025.1 coordinate 13,239, forward strand.
TGCCGTCACCGTGGGAGACCACCGCTTCGATCTGCACCAGGGCATCCAGCGGCAGGGCTTTCGCCGCTACCACGGTGCGCGCCGGGAAGTAGCCGACGGCGCGGGCGATGGCGGAGTCGGGGAAGAAGGTGGTGTAGACCTGATTCACCGCTTCCATGTCGGCGAGGTTCTTGACGAAGACGGTGATGCGCACGATGTCGTCGAAGGGTACGTCGATGCCTTCGAGGATGTTCTTGATGTTGCGCAGGCACTGCGCGGTCTGTTCCTTGACGCCGCCGGCGACCAGTTTGCCGGTGCGTGGGTCGATGGGCAGTTGCGCGGAGAGGTTGTTGTAGTGCGAGAAGGCGACCGACTGGGTGGACAGCGGGCTCAGCGGCGCGCTCTCGGTGCTGCCCTCGACCTTGATCAGGTCGCCGGCCTGGGGGGCGTTGGGGATGGTGCCTTCGCCGCAGGTGATGAGGGCCTCGACCTGCACCTGGGCGCCCAGCGGCAGCGCTGCCACGCCGACGGTGGTGAGGGTCGGGAGGTAGTTGGGGAAGAAGCCTGCGTGGACTTTACCGACGGTTTCGGCGTCGGCGATGTTGGTCAGGAAGACCGAGATGCGCACGCTGTCGTCGAGCGTGTGGCCGATGCTTTCCACCACGGCCTTGAGGTTCCTGTAGCACTGTTCGGCCTGCTCCTTCACGCCGCCGGCGACCAGTTTGCCGCTGGCCGGGTCGATGGGCAGTTGTGCCGACAGGTTGTTGTAGTGGGAGAAAGCGACGGTTTGCGAATAAGGGCCGGTGCCCTGGGGGGCCTTGTCGGTGTTTCTCGCCAGTACTGCGTTGTAGCCACTCATGAGGGTGCTCCCTGGTTTGCTGGGAATCCGTGGGTTTCGTGGCAAAGGCTCAGTCCGGTTCGTTATCGGTCGTTGCCACTGTTGATTCAGACGACGGACATCGAACTCGTCGAGAGGCGCGCAGACTATCGAGTCTCCAGGGTGGACCCCTTTGACTTAAGGCAAGCGTAGTGGGGTCTTCTTACCGGGTTGTTTCAATTGGCGATGGACGTTAGTCGGGATTGTTTGCACGCGGGGTGCGATGGGCAGGAGTGAGTACTTCCGTGGAAGCCCGGTGTCAGAGCTTTTCCCTCACCCCAGCCCTCTCCCTGGGGAGAGGGGGTAGGCTGTGCCGGCTGACGATGCATTTTCATCCTGTACGAGCGGGGCGCGTAGCCAGGTTCAGGGTGAGGGGCTCTTGGCGCTCAACTCAGAAGATGTAATCGGTGGTCAGGAAGCTCGAGTCGCGGTCGCGGATGATCTGGCTGATCAGTTCCTTGTTGGCGTCGGTGAAGCGCGTGGCCACCAGCGTGCGGATGGAGAAGGTGCGCAGGGCGTCGTGGACGGAGAGGGTGCCTTCGGCGGAGTTCTTGCGGCCATTGAAGGGGTAGCTGTCCGGGCCGCGCTGGCACTGGGCGTTGATGTTGATACGGCCGACCTGGTTGACGAAGGCATCCACCAGCGGGCCGACCTGCGCCGGGTCGTTGCCGAACAGGCTGAGTTGCTGGCCATAGTCGGACTGCAGGACGTAGTCGATCACTTGCTTCAGGTCGCGGTAGGGCACCACGGGCACCAGCGGGCCGAACTGTTCCTCGTTGTACAGGCGCATGTCGGCACGCACCGGGCTGAGCAGGGCGGGGTAGAAGAAGCTTTCGCGGCTCTCGCCACCGCCTTGGTTGATGACCTTGGCGCCCTTGGCCAGCGCGTCCTGCAGCAGGCCGTTGAGGTAGTCGACCTTGCCCGGCTCGGGCAGCGGCGTCAGCGCTACGCCGGGCTCCCAGGGCATGCCGGGTTTGAGTTCGGCCAGCTTGGCGCTGAACTTGTCGAGGAAGCTGTCCAGCACGTCTTCGTGGACGAAGAGGATCTTCAGCGCGGTGCAGCGCTGGCCGTTGAAGGAGAGGGCGCCGGTGATGGCTTCGCTGACGGCGTTGTCGAGGTCGACACTGGGCAGGACGATGCCGGGGTTCTTCGCATCCAGCCCCAGGGCGGCGCGCAGGCGGTGCGGGCGTGGGTGCAGCTTCTTCAGATCGGCGGCGCCGGAGTGGGTGCCGATGAAGGCGAAGACGTCGACCTTGCCGCTGGCCATCAGCGCGCTGACGGTCTCGCGGCCGCGCCCGTAGATGACGTTGATCACTCCCGGCGGGAAGCTGTCGCGGAAGGCTTCGAGCAGCGGGCGGATCAGCAGCACGCCGAACTTGGCGGGCTTGAAGACCACGGTGTTGCCCATGATCAGCGCCGGGATCAGGGTGGTGAAGGTCTCGTTCAGCGGGTAGTTGTACGGGCCCATGCACAACGCCACGCCCAGCGGTACGCGGCGAATCTGCCCGAGGGTGCCCTGTTCCAGTTCGAAGCGGCTGGAGCGGCGGTCCAGCGCCTTGAGCGCCTCGATGGTGTCGACGATGTAGTCGCAGGTGCGGTCGAATTCCTTTTCCGAATCCTTGAGGTTCTTGCCGATCTCCCACATCAGCAACTTGACCACGGCGCTGCGCTGCTCGCGCATGCGGGCGAGGAAGCGCTCGACATGGGCGATGCGCTCGGCCACGCGCAGGTTGGGCCATTCGCCCTGGCCGTTGTCGTAGGCGGCCACGGCGGCATCCAGCGCGGCGAGGGCGGCGTCGGCGTCGAGCAGCGGCGTACTGCCGAGGATGACCTGTTCGTCGCCCTGGTCGGTGGCGAGGAACACCGGGCTGCGCACCGGCGCGAGCGGGCCGTCCCAGCGGCGCATCTCGCCGTTGACCAGGTATTCGCGTTGCTCGACGGGCGCGTCGGGGCGCCAGGTGTCGGGGATGTCCGTGAGGCGGGGAAACAGATGGTCGAGCTTGTGGGTAGCGGGCATGACTCATCCCTCGGGGGAAGGTGGGCGACTGGTCTGTTTTAGAGCGTAGCTACGGATTAGTAAATCGATTCAGCTCCGAGAGTACAGGCGACGCCTGTGTAGGGCGAATAACCGTTCGCGGTTATTCGCCGTCGGGTTCGATGTGCGGGGTTTGGCGGATAACGCGTGCGGCGTTATGCGCCCTACGGGTGTTTAGCCGGTTGCGGAGGCTGCAGGAGTTCCTGCTGCTCGGCGTAGCGGGCGCGGATGTCGAAATCGCGGGGCCAGGTGGGTTGGGCGGGGGCTTTCGGAGTTGCGGAGGAAGTCACGGGCGATACCTCGTTGCAGGAATCCGGTTGGCGGGCGGTTTGGGGAGCTCGCCGGGTGTTTTTGAGCGAGGCTTGATGGGTATCGCTGCGCTCCACGCCATCCTACGGGTGCCCGAGTGAGCCTCGTGCGTAGGATGGGTATCGCGCAGCGATACCCATCGATCAATGCCTCAGACAAACAACGACAGCAGCAGGATGAAGCCCAGGCCGACCACCGAGAGGATGGTTTCCATGGCGGTCCAGGTCTTGAAGGTCTCCATCACGCTCATGTTGAAGTACTGCTTCACCAGCCAGAAGCCGGCGTCGTTGACGTGGGACAGGATCAGCGAGCCGGCGCCGGTGGCCAGCACCAGCAGTTCGCGGTTGACGCCGGGGATCAGGTCGATCACCGGTACCACGATGCCCGCGCCAGTGATGGTGGCGACGGTGGCGGAGCCGGTGGCGATGCGGATTACCGCAGCGACGAGCCAGGCCAGGAGGATCGGCGAAATCTGCGCGTGCACTGCCATGTGGCCGATCACGTCGCCCACGCCGCTGGCCACCAGCATCTGTTTGAAGCCGCCGCCGGCGCCGATGATCATGACGATGGCGGCGGTGGGCGCGAGGCTCTGGTCGAGCAGCTTGAGGATCTTCTTCGAGTCGAAGCCGCGGGCATGGCCGAAGGTGTAGAGCGACAGCAACAGGGCCAGAAGCAGGGCGGTGATCGGGTGGCCGATCATGTCCAGCCAGGCGCGTACCACATGGCCGTCGGCGAGCATCACGTCGGCGAAGGTTTTCAGCAGCATCAGGAACACCGGCAGCAGCACGGTGAACAGGGTGACGCCGAAGCTGGGCAGGTTGCTGGTGTCCGGATCGTGGGCAATCTGTGCGACCAGTTCTTCATTGGGCTGGCCGGGGATCATCTTCGAAATCCACGCGCCGAAGATCGGGCCGGCGATGGCGGCGGTAGGCAGGGCGACCAGCAGGCCATAGAAGATGGTCTTGCCGATATCGGCGCCGAACACGCCGATGGCCAGCAGCGGGCCCGGGTGCGGCGGCACCAGGCCGTGCACGGCGGAGAGGCCGGCAAGCAGCGGGATGCCGATCTTGATCAGCGACACGCCGCTGCGCCGGGCGACGATGAACACCAGCGGCACCAGCAGGATGAAGCCGATCTCGAAGAACAGCGGGATGCCCACCAGGAAGGCGGCGAACATCATCGCCCAGTGCACGCGCTGCTTGCCGAAGGCCTGGATCAGCGTGCGGGCGATCTGATCGGCGCCGCCGGATTCGGCCATCATCTTGCCGAGCATGGTGCCCAGCGCGAGGATGATGCCGACGAAGCCGAGCACGCCGCCGAAGCCGTCCTGGAAGGATTTGACGATGGTCGCCACGGGCATGCCGGAGGTCAGGCCGAGGAAGCCGGCAGCGATGATCAGGGCGACGAAGGGATGGATCTTGAAGCGGGTGATCAGCAGGATCAGGCCGATGATGGTGACCACCGCATCCAGCAGCAGATAAGTCTCGTGGGACATGCCGAGCATGGGGCTCTCCTGTTGTTGTCGTTGTGTGCCGGAGCGGCGTTGGTAGGGGTGTAGAGAGTCTGGCGGGTTGAGATAGCGCTATCTTTAGCGGGCAGGCGCTATCGCAATCAGTCGCTGGAGTGCTGTCGCCACCACAGGTGTGCGGCTTCGGCCAGGTCGTCGACCGGGCGGGTGGCATCCAGGTGCAGGGTCAGCGGTTCGCTCAGCGGCGGTTCGAGGGCGGCGAACTGGCTGTCGATCAGGCTGGCCGGCATGAAGTGCCCGGGCCGCGTGGCGACGCGCTCGGCGGCGGCGTCACGGGTCAGCTCCAGGAACACCACGCCCAGGCCGGGCACCGCGCGGCGCAGGCGTTCGCGGTAGATCAGCTTGAGCGCGGAGCAGGTCAGCACCGGGCGCTGGCCGGCAGCGATAGCCTTCTGCAGCTCGGCGGCGAGGGTGTCGAGCCAACCGGCGCGGTCCTCGTCGGTGAGCGGGATGCCGGCGCTCATCTTCTCGATGTTGGCAGCGGGGTGGAAGGAATCGCCTTCGATGGCGAACGCGCCGTTGCGCAGGCAGAGCGCCTCGCCGACGCTGGATTTGCCGCATCCGGAGACGCCCATGATAAGGACGGCATCGATGGAGGGGGTCATGGAGAGCCTCATTGCTGAGACAGCGCTATCTTTGTTGGGCGTAACGAAAAGCATCGGGCTGCCTCCGTATTCTTGTCATTCTAGTCGGTCTGTCTCGGCGCTCTCGACAGAGGTGGTCTGTCGGCGGGTGAGGGACCGGTTGAGCCGGCCTCAGGCAATTGCCCTGGTCGCGAGACAGCGCTACCTTAGTGCCTCGATTTTTGTTTGGCAATACGCCCGATGACCGTCAAGAAGAACGACAAGAAGAACGACAAAAGCTCCCGAACCACCGGCCGACCGACACTGGATGAAGTGGCGCGCCGCGCCGGAGTAAGCCCGATTACCGCTTCGCGGGCCCTGCGTGGGGTGAGCACGGTGGCCGAGGAGCTGGCGGAAAAGGTCCGACAGGCGGCCGGCGAACTGGGCTACGTCGCCAACCCCGCCGCCCGTGCGCTGGCCTCCAAGCAGAGCCACAACATCGTGGTGCTGGTGCCGTCGCTGGCGAACCAGCTGTTCATCGAAACGCTGGAAGCCATCCACGCTGTGATGCACCCGCGCGGCCTCGAAGTGCTGATCGGCAACTACCACTATTCCCGCGACGAAGAAGAGAACCTGCTGCGCAACTACCTCTCCTACCAGCCGCGCGGCTTGCTGCTGACTGGCTTCGATCGCACCGAGAGCGCACGACGGATGATCGAGGCGAGCGGCGTGCCGAGCGTCTACATGATGGACCTCGACCCTGGCGCCGGGCTGCACTGCGTGGGCTTTTCGCAGATTCGTGCGGGGGAGGCGGCGGCGCAGCACCTGCTCAAGAGCGGTCGCAAACGCCTGGCCTACATCGGCGCGCAACTGGACCAGCGCACTCTCCTGCGTGGCGAAGGTTACCGCCGCGCGCTGCAGCAGGCCGGCTGCTACGACCCTGCGCTGGAAATCCTCACGCCGCGCCCGTCTTCGGTGGGGTTGGGTGGCGAACTGTTCCGCCAGTTGCTGGCCAGCCAGCCGCAGGTGGAGGGCGTCTTCTTCGGCAACGACGACCTGGCCCACGGCGCCTTGCTGGAAGCCATGCGTCACGGCATCCGCATTCCCGAGCAGGTGGCGGTGCTGGGCTTCAACGACCTGCCCAGCTCGGAGTTCATGGTGCCGCGCCTGTCCAGCATCCGCACCCCGCGCAAGGCCATCGGCACCCACGCAGCGGAACGCCTGCTCGACCTGATCAACGACAAGCCAGTGAGCGAACCGGTGATGGACCTGGGGTTCGAGTTGATGGTGCGGGAGAGCAGTTGACTCCAAATATTCTCTCCGGCCATTGGGTAGAATCGGCGCAAGAACATGTCCGTATATCAAGGAAGGATAATGACGGCGGGTAACATTCTGGCGAAGGTGATAGTTCTGATTCTGGTGCCCGCAGTGGTTCACTTCGTGGGCATTGGCCTGCAGAACAACGTGAACCAGGGCTATATGGACCAGTGGCTCATTGGAAACTACTTGTTCATGGCGGCTCCGCACCTTCTGATGGCGGTCCTCGCCGCTGTATCGGTGTTAAGCAAGAACACGCTGGTGCGGATTCTGATTGGTCTGAACATCGTCCTCATTGCATTTGCTTTCTACATCCAAGGCTTCGTTTCCCCTCGGGAGACGGGGCTGGCCTGGGTGCTGTATTACCCGCTTTGCGGCCTGTTCCTTCTGGCGTACGGGGCAATCAGATATGTGGTTGGCCGCGGTAAGGCATAGCGCAGATTCTTTGTAGGAGCGAGCTTGCTCGCGAACCGCTTTGACGCCAGTGCCGCCGGGGAATCTGTTCGCAAGCAAGCTCGCTCCTACAAAAAGCTGACTGCAGGAAGCACCGGCCGGGCATAAAAAAGCCCGCTGGAGCGGCGGGCTGAATGCGGAGGCAAAACAATCCGGCGGGCAAGCCGCCGGAGCAATCACTCAATACGCATCGCTCATTCCATCGGTGATGGTGATGCCCTGCTTGCGCATTTCCTGGATCAACCCGGCGCGGGTGCCGGGCAGGTTCATCAGGGCCTGGTAGCGCGTGGCCTTGACCTCTTCGGCGGTGTACGGCTTGAACTCGGCGGGCATGCTGTCGCCAGCCATGCCGTCCTTGCGCAGCAGCCAGTTGAGCAGCTCGGCCAGTTGCGCGTCGTTCAACGCGGACTGCGACATGCCCGGCACGCGCACGAGGAATTGCCGGCCTCCGTCCACCTTCAGGAAGTTGCCGACGAAGCCGTGCAGGCGCGGCGTGTCGTTGGCCTTGCTGCCGCTGCCTTCGGTGAGATGGCAGCCGGCGCACTGCAACTGGTAGTTGGTGGCCGGGGTGTAGCTGAGCTGGGAGATCGGCTTCTGCACCGCCTCGTTGCCGGGCGCCGGGCGCTGGTGCGGATCGGGGATCGCGCGGGCCTGGGCCAGCGGAGCGACCAGGCTGCAGAGCAGGGCGCCGACAACGAGACTACGCATGGGACTTCTCCGGACTCAGACCGCGACGCCGCGGATGATGGTGACGGTGCAGTTGTAGATGCGCGATTCCGCACCCAGGCACCAGTTGACGTCGTTGTTGTTGAACGGACGGTACAGCGGTTCCTCACTCTCGTTGCGGGTACAGGCGCACTGGGAGCAGCTGTGCTTACCGCAGCAGTCGTTATAGGAAATGATGTAGTCCTTGCCGTCTGCCGGGTTGCGGCAGGTGCCGATCCAGGTCACCTGGGATGCATCGGTGCCGGGCGGGCAGGAGGTGGTGGTACCGCCGCAGCAGGAGCAGAGGAAGCCGTCGATGGAGCAGTAGCGCCAGTAGTCGCAGCTGTTCGGATCACCCGGATCGCCAGCCTTCGGCGCCTCGGCGGCGAGGGCCTTGGAGGTACGGTCGATCGGCAGGATGATCGGCAGTGCCGCGCCAGCCACCAGCAACGAGCCGAAGCGGCCCAGCAGCTTGCGCCGCGAGGTGACGTTGGCCACCTGGCGGGAGGAGCGCTCGAACAGGTTGTCGAGGAATTTCATTCTTGTTCTCTCCGTGATCAGTGGCTGTGGCCGTGGCTGGCGTCGTGGGTGTGCACGCCGTTGTGGCTGTGGCCATTCATGTACTGCTGCAGGGTGGCGCTGCCCAGGTGCTCGACCTCGAACAGGCTGTCCAGGTGCTCGCGGGAGTTCACCAGGCCCTTGGCGCGCAGCACGCCCTTGCTGTCGATCAGCGCGGCGTAGGGCAGCTTGCCGATCTGGTAGGTCATGCCGACTTCCGGGCCGACCACGTAGGCGGCTTTTTCCAGGCCGTGCTCGGCGATCAGCGCCTGCTGGGCGGCCATGTCGCCGTCGCTGACGTATATCACTTCCAGTTCGCCGGCCTTGTCCTTGGCGATGGATTTGATCGCCGGCAGCAGCGATTTGCAGATCGGGCAGGTCGGCGAAAGGAAGAACAGTAGCTGGCCGCGCTCGCCTTCATAGCCGAAGTTGACCGGGCGACCGTGGCGGTCGGCGGCGGTGACTTTCGGCGCGGGCTCGTTGACGGCCACGCCCTTGTCGACCATCAGCGCGCCGGCCGGTGCGATGCGGCCATGCAGGACGCCGATCTGGCGCACCAGCGCCATCACGGTGAAGGCGAGGGCGATGAGCAGCACCCAGAGAAGAATGTTGGAAACGATCAGGCCTTCCATTTGTTCACCTTCCGATGAGTTTGAGCAGACGGGGATGGTTCGCCAGCAGGCTGTCGGCCGCGGCGTACAGGAGCAGGGTGACGGCGCTGGCCGCGAGGATCACGAAGGCGTCGAACACGCCCAGTTCGCGAGCTTGCGGAGCGCTGGCGGCGAGCAGGGCGAGCGCGGCGATGATCGCGTTGCGCAGCAGCAGCACCGGGCGCAGTGGTTGCATCTGGCCGGGACCGGAGCAGCCGCAGTCGATGTCGCGACGGCCGCGCCAGAGGTTGATGCCGATGGCGCCGGCGTAGAACAGGATCAGCGCCGTGGCGGCCAGGGCCGCCACATGACGGCTCGCCGGCACCAGCAGGGCGAAGGCGATGACGCCTTCGACCACCGGCAGCGCGCGGGCCACCGGGCCGACCAGCGCGGCCGGCAGCAGGCCGTAGTCTTCGACCTGGCGGGCGAAGCGCATCGGCGCGCGCAGCTTGTGGCTGGCGGCGCTGGCTAGCAGCACCGCAACGGCCACGGCACTGGCGATGATCAGGATCGGATCGGAAAACATATCCGTACCTCTCGGGGATGACTTGCTGAAAAGGCTTAGTGGCTCAGGACCAGGATCGGCGTCTTGGCGATCTTGTCCATGGCGCCGTTGTACTTGCCGGTCTTCAGGTCGAAGATCTGCAGGCCGCCTTCGATGTCGGTGCCCAGCAGCAGCGGCTTGTCGTCGGTGGTGGCGTGCAGGCTCCACACCGGCTTGGGCGCTTCCAGGGTGCCGATCTTCTTCTGCGTCTTCAGGTCGTAGACCCAGATGAACGGGCTCGGGTCTTCCCATTTGCCAGCGCTGTGCTCTTCATGCATCAGCACGTACATGCGGTTCAGCTTGGGTGCCACGGCCATCAGCTGCCAGCCGCCGGTGCCCCAGCCTTTCTTGCGTTCTTCATCGGTGGTCAGCGACCAGCTCGGCAGCATCTTCGGCTTGTCGCCGGAAACGTCGACCGGCTTGACCATGCCGTCGGTGGTCACGAAGAAGTAGGTCTCGCCCACGGCCAGGCCGCGTTCGTTGAGCTTCTCCTTGTTCGGGTCGAAGAACGGCGTCTGGCTGCGGCCTACTTCCTTGCCGTCGTCGCCGATTCTGGTGATCTGCAGCTGGCCGTCACCGCACAGCGAGGCGAAGCTGCGCTTGCCCACCGGGTAGTTGAGCACGCAGCCGCTGATGGCGATTTCGCTGGCGACCTTCTTCTCCTGCGTGTCGACCACGGTGACCGAGGTGGACGGGGTGAAGTTGTAGATGTAGACGAAGCGGTCGTCAGAGCTGGTGCCCAGGGCGTACTTCTGGGTCAGGATCGAGGCGCGCTTGGCCGGGATTTCCACTTCCCACTTCGGACGCAGGTTCGAGGTGTCCCAGGCGGTCAGCACATCGGTGCGCACGCCGCGAGTGCCGCGGGAGTAGAAGGTGTCGGCGGAGTACAGGGTCTTGGCGTCGTGGCTCAGGGTGGACGGAGCGACGAAGCCGGTGCTGACCATGCCGAGCATCTTCTTCTGCTCGGGATCGACCACGGTGACGCGGCCGGCGATGAAGTTCTCGAACTCCACGTCGACGATGTAGGCGCGGTGCGGCGAGGGCGGGAACGGCAAGACGGTCTCACCGATGCTCTCGGTCGGCAGCTCGGCCTGGGCTGCGCCCATCGCGAGGCACGTGCTCAGCGCGAGGACCGATGGAGCGAGGAACCTGGCGACGCTCATTGGCGGGTACTCCCTTTTTCTTGTTGGCGGGCTATCTGTTGTTATCAGGCCGTCTGCGTGAGGCGGACAGCGGACGGAACATTGAGGAGAGTCTGCCTGCGTCGGTGCTCGCCGGACTTGTTGTCCGTGCCATTTCCTTGTCTGGGGGTGACAGGGTGTCGCAGGGAGAAAGTGCAGCCCGCAAGCGCCGAACACGGCGGGAATTCTGCCGAACGGCACTGATCGATGTCAGGCGTTTCGTCTTTTTTGGTGCGAAAAAGCTGCATCGTGCCCCGAAAATCCGCACAATGCACATTTGAGCTATCTTGAAACGCCGTTACACCCACCGGAAGTGTGCATTGTGAACAGTTCACAATGTTCGACATGCTCAAAATTTCCGCGTCGTTCCTGATTGGCTTTTCCGGCCCGCTATTTGCGTTGGCCGGGAGTCCTCAACCAATCCTCGCGGAGACCCCCCTCGATGAGTTCCCCCAGTGAGTTCCCCCTGAGCGCGACGCCCAGGGAAGGGCGCAAAGGCCTGCTGCCCATCGCCATGGTCCTGTTCAGCTTCACCTTCTTCACCGGCACCATGTTCGCCGGCGGCAAGATCGGCATGGCCTTCGACTTCGTCGACATGCTCTGGGTCGCCTTCATCGGCAACGTGCTGCTCGCCATCTACGCTGCCGCCCTGGGCCTGATCGCCTCGCGCAGCGGCCTTAACACCGTGCTGATGGGCCGGTTCTGCTTCGGTGAACGCGGCAGCAAGCTCTCCGACTTCCTCCTCGGCTTCGCCGAACTGGGCTGGTACGCCTGGGGCACCGCCACCGTGGCCATCGTGCTGGTGAAGATGCTGAGCCTGCCCGAGTGGCTGAATATTCCGCTGATGGTGGTATTCGGCCTGCTGTTCTCGATCACCGCGATCATCGGCTTCAAGGGCCTGGACATCATGTCCCGCGTGTCGGTGCCGCTGATGTTCATCCTGCTGGTGGCCTCGATGGTCATCGCCACCAACCACGCCGGCGGCTGGAGCGGCCTGCTGGCGAAGGAACCGAGCCAGACGCTGACCTTCTCCGCTGCCGTGACCATGGTCTTCGGCACCTTCGCCAGCGGCGCGACCCAGGCCACCAACTGGACGCGCATGGCCCGCAGCGGGCGCATCGCGGTGATCGCCAGCGTGGTCGCGTTCCTCATCGGCAACGGCCTGATGATCGTCGCCGGCGCCTGGTGCGCCATCGTCTACCAGAACGCCGACATCGTCGAAGTGATGGTGCTGCAGGGCCTGTCCTTCGCCGCGGTGATCATGCTCTGCCTGAACCTGTGGACCATCCAGGGCCCGACCATCTACAACGTCTCCGCCGCCGCCTGCCACCTGGTACGCAGCGAGCGCCGCCGCAGCATGACCCTGCTGGCCGCCGGTATCGGCATCATCCTCGCCATCGGTGGCATGTACGAATGGCTGATCCCGTTCCTGGTGCTGCTGGGCTCGATCATCCCGCCGCTGGGCGGCGTGATCATGGCCGACTACTGGTACCGCAACCGCGGCGAATACCCGGCGCTGGTGGGCACTCATATCCCGGCGTTCAACGTCTCCGGCCTGGTGTCCTACGCGGTCGGTGCGGGCCTGGCCTACGCCTCGCCATGGATCGCCCCGCTGGTGGGCATCGCCGCCTCGGCCATCTGCTACATCGTCCTCACCGAAGTCACCCGCGCCCGCGCGCCGGTGGCCGAGCCGCGCGCTTGAGCCTGAGCGTCGAGGAAATCCTCCGCCTGCCGGGGCTGGAAAGCCTCGCGCTGCGGGCCGGCGCACGCAATGTGCATCGCAGCGTGCGCTGGTCCTATGTGGCGGAGAACGTCGGCATTGCCGACTGGGTGATGGGCGGCGAGCTGGTGTTCGTCACCGGCATCAACCACAGCCGTGACGAAGCCAACCTGCTGCAACTGGTGCGCGAAGGCGTCGCCAGCGGCATCGCCGGCATCGTCATCCTGACCGGTGACGAGTTCATCCAGCGCATTCCCGAGTCCGTGGTGCATCTGGCCGAGGTGGAAGGGCTGCCGCTGATCGAGCAGCCCTACGCGCTGAAGATGGTCATCGTCACCCACCTGATCGGCACGGCGCTGGTGCAGATGACCCAGGTGAAGACCTCGCGCCGGGACATCCTCGGCCAACTGCTGAGCGGCGACTTCCCCAGCCTGGAAATCGTCCGCCGCCGTGCGCAACACCTGGATTTGCCGCTGGAAGTGCCGCGCCGACTGGTAGCGCTGCGGCTTTCCGGCGTCGACACGCTGTTCCAGCAGCATGAACCCGAGGAGGCCGAGCGCGCGTTGCAGCTGACCCGCCAGCGCCTGCTCGACCATCTGGAAAGCTGGCAGCAGGAACGCCCCGAGCGGTTGCCGGTGGTGATCCAGGGCGACCTGTTCGTCCTGCTGCTGGACGATTCCGAAACTGCCGAGCGCGCCGAGCTGCACGCCCTGGCTGCCGGGTTGCAACAGGAACTGGCGCCGCTGCGTGCTTATCTTGGACTTTCCGCCCGCGCCGACAGCTGCGCCGAATTCCCCCGCGCACTGCTTGAGGCGCGCCAGGCGCTGGATGTCGCCGAAGGCATGCAGGCGCCCGGTGGCGTCTGCGACTACCGTGAGCTGGGCGTGCTGCGCCTGCTGCGGGCGATTCCCGATCGCGCGGTGATCGAGCAGTTCATGAAGGACACCCTCGGCCCGCTCAACGATACGGGCCGCAAACAGCCGCACCTGCTGATCGAGACGCTCGACGCGCTGGTCCAGGAAGGCGGCAACGCGCTCAAGGCGGCACAGCGCCTGGGCATCCATCGCAATACCCTGAACCAGCGGATCGCGCGCATCGAGGCCCTCAGCGGCCAGTCCCTGGACGACGCACAATTCCGCCTGAATACCTCCGTGGCGCTGCTCATCTGGCGCATGTCCAGCGCGCCGCGCCACGAATAGCCTGAAGAGGACCTAAGAGCCCATGAAAATCATCAACGCCTCGCTGCGCAAGCAGACCGGCCTGTTCACCATCCGCTGCGAAGGCGACGTCATCGCCGAAGTGGTGCAGCAAGCCGGCACCGTGGTCGCCAGCGGCGACGACATCGACGCCCGTGGCAACCTGGCCATCGCCCCGCTGGTGGAGCCGCACATCCACCTTGACGCCACCCTGACCGCCGGCGAGCCGGAATGGAACATGAGCGGCACGCTGTTCGAGGGCATCGAGCGCTGGGCCCAGCGCAAGGAAACCATTACGCACGAGGACACCAAGTCCCGCGCCCACACCACCATCCGCATGCTGGCTGCCCATGGCATCCAGCACGTGCGCACCCACGTCGACGTGACCGATCCGACCCTGGCCGCGCTCAAGGCCATGGTGGAAGTGCGCGAAGAGGCGCGGCACCTGGTGGACCTGCAGATCGTTGCCTTCCCGCAGGAGGGCATCGAGTCCTACGAGGGCGGCCGCGAGCTGATGGAAGAGGCGATCCGCCTGGGCGCCGACGTGGTCGGTGGCATCCCGCACTTCGAAAACACCCGCGAGCAGGGCGTCAGCTCGATCAAGTTCCTCATGGACCTGGCCGAGCGCACCGGTTGCCTGGTGGACGTGCATTGCGACGAGACCGACGACCCGAACTCGCGCTTCCTCGAAGTGCTCGCCGAGGAAGCCCGCGTGCGCGGCATGGGCGGCCGCGTCACCGCCAGCCACACCACGGCCATGGGTTCCTACGACAACGCCTACTGCTCCAAGCTGTTCCGCCTGCTCAAGCGTTCGGGCATCAACTTCGTCTCCTGCCCGACCGAGAGCATCCACCTGCAGGGCCGCTTCGACACCTTCCCGAAACGCCGTGGCGTGACCCGCGTGGCCGAGATCGACCGTGCCGGCATGAACGTCTGCTTCGGCCAGGATTCGATCAAGGACCCGTGGTACCCGCTGGGCAACGGCAACATCCTGCGCGTGCTGGATGCCGGCCTGCACATCTGCCACATGATGGGCTTCGATGACCTGCAGCGCGCGCTCGATCTGGTCACCGACAACAGCGCCCGCGCGCTGAACCTAGGCGCGCGCTACGGCATCGCTGCCGGCCGCCCGGCGAACCTGCTGGTGCTGGGCGTGGACAGCGACTACGAAGCGGTGCGCCAGCAGACCAAGGCGCTGTACTCGATCCGCAATGGCCGCGTGTTGATGAAGCGCGAGCCGGAGCAGGTGGCGCTGGTCGAGGGCTGAAATCGATGTAGGGGGCATAACGGCGGAGGTGTCATGCCCCCTACATGACCGCACGATGTCCTGCGCGGAGCCTGCCCTCACCCTAACCCTCTCCCGTAGGGAGAGGGGACCGTTCGGTGCAGGACGAAACCGCAGTGTCAGCCGGCACGGACAGCTCCCTCTCCCTGTGGGAGAGGGTTGGGGTGAGGGGGGAACCGCTGCATCGGCTCACCACCCTACGTGAGCCACAGATGCAATTCGTAGGATGGCGTGGAGCGCAGCGATACCCATCAATTTCGTGCACCGACCGCATGGGTATCGCTGCGCTCCACCCATCCTACGGGTGTCAGAGCTCTCTGCTCAGGGCACCATCGCCATGCCGACGCCGAAGCGGTTCCAGCCCTGTAGGGCGCATGACGCCGCAGGCGTTATCCGCCATCTGGCGATAACCCGTTCCGGGTTATGCGCCCTACGTGAGCCACAGATGCAATTCGTAGGATGGCGTGGAGCGAAGCGATACCCATCAATTTCGTGCACCGACCGCATGGGTATCGCTGCGCTCCACCCATCCTACGGGTGTCAGAGCTCTCTGCTCAGGGCACCATCGCCATGCCGACGCCAAAGCGGTTCCAGCCCTGTAGGGCGCATAACGCCGCAGGCGTTATCCGCCATCTGGCGGAAAACCCGTTCCGAGTTATGCGCCCTACGTGAGCCACAGATGCAATTCGTAGGATGGCGTGGAGCGCAGCGATACCCATGCGGTCCGTGCACCGACCGCATGGGTATCGCTGCGCTCTACCCATCCTACGGGTGTCAGGGCTCTTTTCTCAGGGCACCATCGCCATGCCCACGCCGAAGCGGTTCCAGGCGTTGATGGTGGCGATGGCCAGGGTCAGGTTGGCGATCTCGGCGTCGCTGAAGTGCTCGCGCAGGGCGTCGAACTGGTGCTGCGGGGCGTGCTTTTCCGGCAGGCGGGTGAGGCTTTCCACCCAGGCCAGCGCGGCGCGTTCGCGTTCGGTGAAGAAACGGGTTTCCTCCCACACGCTCAGGGTCTGCAACCGTGCCTCGGTTTCGCCGGCCTTGCGCGCGTCATTGGCGTGCATGTTCACGCAGTAGGCGCAGCCGTTGATCTGCGAGGCGCGCAGGCGGATCAGTTCCAGCAGCGAGGTTTCCAGGCCGGATTTGGCCAGGGCCTGTTCCAGGCCGAGCATGGCCTTGTAGGCGTCGGGGGCGGCCTTGGCCCATTCGATACGTGCGCTCATGGTGGTCTCCAGTGGGGCCCGCGGTAGTGCGGGAATGGAGCTAAGGTAACGCCGACTCCCCGGCGTTCGAATAGCCAATTCCCGGCAATACCGGCAGACCAATGGAGCCAATCCCGGGAATACGCCGGGCGCTCAGTCCCAACCGCCCGGGCAACCCTTGCAGCCGGCCATGTTGCTGCCCTGGAAGTTACCGAAGCGCTGGCGGCTGCCACGCAGGTCGGCGTCTTCCAGGTTGGCTTCGGCCAGCTTCACTTCCTGCAGGTTGGCGTCGCGCAGGTCGGCGCCCTTGAGGTCGGCGCGGGACAGCCAGGTCATTTCCAGGTCGGCCGCGCGGAGGTTGGCCTGGTGTAGCTTGCCGCCGCTCAGGCGGGCGAACTCCAGGTAGGCGGCGGTGAGGTCTGCGCCTTGCCATTGCGCGCCCTGGGCGAACAGGCCCCAGGCCTGGATGGCGACCAGCTTGGCGCCACTCAGGTCGGCGCCGCGCAGGTTGGACTGCTGCAGGCTGGCGCGGGTCAGGTCGGCACCATTCAGTTTTGCCTTTTGCAGATCCGCCAGATCCAGCTTGGCGTGGCGCAGGTCGGCTCCGGCAAGGTTGGCGCCGGACAGGTTCATCCGCGTCAGGTCCTGGTTGCGCAGGTCGGCACCGCGCAGGTCGGCGTTCGGGCATTGGCTGTCCGGCTCGATACGGCAGCCAGCGATGACGGTAACCGCGTCGTCCTCGGCTACTTCAGCCGGCTGGCTGGTGGCGAAGGCGAGGGCGGAGAAGGGGAAGAGCAGGCAGGCAAGCAGGCGCATGGCGATCTCCTGGGCAAATGAAAAAGGCCCGCGCCGGAGTCGGCGCGGGCCTGCGGATCAACGGCTGGCGGTCTTGTTGTCCCAGCTCGGCAGCTTGAACACCCAGAAGGAACCGCCCTGGGCCACCGGCTTGGTCAGCTCGGCCATGTCGCCGCCCCACAGCGGCACCGCGCCGCCGTAGCCGACGGTCACGCCGATGTACTGCTCGCCATCCTGTTCCCAGGTGATGGGCGGGGAGACGATGCCGCTGCCGGTCTGGAACTGCCACAGCTCCTTGCCGGTCTTGGCGTCGAAGGCCTTGAGGAAGCCCTCGCCAGTGCCGGTGAACACCAGGTTGCCGGCGGTGGCCAGCACGCCGGCCCAGAGTGGCAGGTGGTCCTTGTATTCCCACTCGACCTTGCCGGTGGTGGGGTTCATGGCGCGCAGGGTGCCGACGTGGTCGTCATACATGCGCTTGATGCGGAAGCCCATGCCCAGGTAGGCGCTGCCCTTGGCGTAGTTCACTTCCTCGGTCCAGTAGTCCTCCTTCCAGTGGTTGGCGGGGACGTAGAACAGCCCGGTGTCCTGGCTGTAGGCCATGGGGTTCCAGTTCTTGCCGCCGAGGAACGGCGGTGAGACTTCCACCGCCTTGCCGTGCTTCTGCCCAGGCTCCGGCAGCGGCGGGCGCTGGCCTTCGTTCTCCACCGGGCGGCCGGTCTTCAGGTCGATGTGGCTGGCCCAGGTGATGTTGTCGACGAAGGGGAAGGCGTTCTGCAGCTTGCCGTTGGTCCGGTCGACCACATAGAAGAAGCCGTTGCGGTCGGCGTGGGCGGTGGCCTTGACGATCTTGCCGTCCTGGGCCTTGTAGTCGAACAGCACCAGCTCGTTGTTGCCGGAGAAGTCCCAGGCGTCGTTGGGCGTGTGCTGGTAGAACCACTTCACCTCGCCGGTGCTCGGGTCGACGCCGACCTGGCCGGAGGTGTAGAGGCTGTCGTAGTCGTGCGGGTTGCCGCCCTTGGCGGTGCGCGCCCAGGTATTCCACGGGCCGGGGTTGCCGGCACCGACGATGATGGTGTTGGTCTCGGCGTCGAAACTCGCGCTCTGCCACGGGGCGCCGCCGCCATGGCTCCAGGCCTCGACCTTGCCGGTGGGGGAGTTCTTGTCTTCCGGCCAGGAAGGCGCTTTCACGTCACCGGTGACGGTGCTGTCCTTGCCGTTCAGGCGGCCCATGTGGCCCTCGACGAACGGGCGCATCCACACCTCTTCGCCGGTGTCCGGATCGCGGGCGAACAGGCGGCCGACCACGCCGAACTCGTCGCCCGAGCTGCCGTGGATCAGCAGCACCTTGCCGGTCTTGCCGTCCTTCACGATGGTCGGCGCGCCGGTCATGGTGTAACCGGCGCCGTGGTCGCCGAACTTCTTCTTCCACACCACTTTGCCGGTCTTCTTGTTCAGCGCCACGACCGAGGCATCGAGGGTGCCGAAGTAGATCTTGTCGCCATAGATGGCAGCGCCGCGGTTGACCACGTCGCAGCATGGGCGGATGTCGTCGGGCAGGCGGTGGTTGTAAGTCCACAGGCGTTTGCCGGTCTTCGCGTCGAGAGCGAACAGCCGCGAGTAGGAGGCGGTGACGTAGACCACGCCGTCGCTGACGATGGCCTGGGATTCCTGGCCGCGCTGCTTCTCGTCGCCGAAGGAGTAGGACCAGGCCGGGGTCAGCTTGAACACGTTGTCGGCATTGACCTGCTTGAGCGGGCTCCAGCGTTGGGCGTTGGTGCCCATGCCGTACTGCAGCACGTCGCCGGTGGTCTTGTGGTCGTTGGCGATATCGTCCCAGGTCACGTCTTTCGCCAGGGCGGAGCCGGCGGCGGTGAGGGCGATGGCGCAGGCGAGGCTGCTGAAGACCAGGTGCAGGGGGGCTGTTGTTGTTCTCATGGTGGTTTCCCGTGATGGATGGCGGCAGGCCGCTGCACGTGCCGCGGCGAATCCATGGTGGGAGGAGGGCGTGGTGGCGGGGAACGGAAAAGCTCCCGGTGATGCCGGGACTATTTCCCGGTCCGGGCATGACTTGGGCTTGCTGCCAAAGCGCCGGCAGTGGCCGACCGCCGTTCTAGTACGAAGGGAGTAGACGGGAGCATCCAAAGCAGGATTCGGCGCTCAGCCGCGCGTTCTTACCATCGTCATCACTGGCGTCGTTCCGGGCGCCGTGCCTTGCCAAGCATCTCGATGAGAGGATGAAGTGATGAACAACAAGAACGTGCTGTGCGGCCTGCTGTTGCTGGCCGGCCTGGGTGTTTCGGGCCTGGCCCTGTCCCACGGCAATGTGACGCCCCAGGCAGTGGATACCACGGGGCTGGAACCATTGGGCAAGGAATGGCGCGACACCAACCCCTACCGCGAACCCTACGCCAACCACGCCAAGGCGGTGGAGATCGGCGCTTCGGCCTACAACCAGAACTGCGCACGCTGCCACGGGCTGGAAGCCAAGTCCGGCGGCATCGCCCCTGACCTGCGCATGCTCGACGTCGGTGCCGAGGGGGACGAGTGGTTCAAGGAGCGGGTGATCAACGGCGCGGTGCGCGATGGTGCGGTGTACATGCCGAAGATGGCCGACTTCATCAGCCAGGAAGGCCTCTGGGCAATCCGTACCTACCTGGACAGCGTGCACGTGGACGAGTGATCGCCATGCGCCTGCCCGTTCTGCTGCTTGGCCTGCTCCTGAGTCTGCTGCTGGGGCAGGCGCAGGCCGGAGTCCGCCCCTACGAGGACATGGTCACCAGCGGCGTACTGCGGGTCGCCGTCTACGAGAACTTCCCGCCCTACAGCTTCCTGCAGGGTGGGCAGCCGCGCGGGGTCGACGTCGATCTTGCGCAGCGCCTGGCCAGCGGGCTGGGCCTGCGGGCGGAGTTCCTCTGGGTCACCCCCGGCGAGCGCCTGGACGACGACCTGCGCAACTTCATCTGGAAGGGCCACTACCTGCGCCCCGGCGTGGTCGCCGATGTGATGCTGCGCGTGCCCTACGACCGCCAGTACGCCAACCGGCGCAATGACGTCGGCGAGTTCGCCAACGAGCAGGTGGTGATGTTCGGCCCCTACCAGCGCGAGCGCTGGCAGGTAGTCAGCGATGACCGTCGGCTGGCGGAAGTGGACACCATCGCGGCGTTCCGCGAACACCCCATCGGCGTCGAACTGGACAGCGTGCCGTCGTTCTACCTGACCTCGGTGCTGGGCGGCCAGCTCAGCCGCATGACCGTGCATTTCCCCAGCACCCAGGCGGCCTTCGATGGCATGCGTGCGGGCAAGGTGGACGCGGTGATGGCCCTGCGCGGCGAGCTGGACTGGATGCGCGCGCAAGCCGCCGACGAGCACATGAAGAATGCCGAGAACACCTACCCGAACCTCGGCCAGCCCGAGTGGGACATCGGCATGGCGGTGCATGAGAGCAACCGCCAGCTCTCCAACGCGCTGGACGGCGAGCTGGAGGAGCTGGTGCGCAGCGGCGAGATGGCAAAGCTCTACGCGGTCTACGGCATGCGCTACGAATTGCCGGGGCTTTATCAGGATGTGCCATGAGGGATAGATGATGCACAGGCGCCAGGTGTTGCTCGGGCTCTGCGGTTTACCGCTGCTGGCCGCGGCGGTGGAGGGTGACCCGATGCCCTCGGTGATGTGGGAATACCACCACAAGCGCTTGCTCAACGGCGAGCCTTATGTGTTCGACGAGCGGGTGAAGCTCGGGGTGCCGCCGTTCGCCGAGGATTCCCGCCAGGTCCCGGTGGAGGTCGACGCCCGCGCCTTGCCGGGGCGCTTCGACCGCCTGCTGCTGTGGGCCGAACTGAACCCGATTCCCCATGTGCTGACGCTTTACCCCGGCGAGCACCTGGAGCCGCTGCTGGCGGTGCGCATCCGTATCGAACAGGCCACGCCGATCCGCGCTGCGTTGCGTGATGAGAAGGGCGTCTGGCACGTCGGCTCGGCCTGGATCGACGCGGCCGGCGGCGGCTGCACGGCGCCCAGCGTGGTGCGTGCGCAACCAGGTTGGGAGGATCGGCTCGGCCAGGTCCACGGCGAGTCCTACCCCAAAGGCGAGTACAGCCGCGTACGCCTGTCGGTCTTGCACCCGATGGACAACGGCCTGGTCGGCGGCATTCCCGAGTTCTACCTGGATCATGCCGAACTGCGCGGGCCGGACGGCGAAGTCTTCGCGACGCTGGACCTGTTCCCGGCGGTCAGCGAGAACCCGACCTTCACCTTCGAAGTGCGTGGCCAGCCGCATACCGAGCTCTGGCTGCACGACAACAATGGCAACGAATTCCAGGCCGCTCTGCGCTGACGTCGCACTGCGCCGACATCGCACAGCAATATCGAGGTACCCATGCGTTTCCTCCTGATCGCCCTCGCGTGCCTGTGCCTGCCGGCATGGGCCGACCTGCAGTACCACCTCCAGCCCCGGCAGATCGCCGAGGGCACCTGGGTGGTGCAAGGCAGCACCGACAATTTTGCCAAGGACAACGGCGGCGCCATCGTCAACGTCGCCTTCATCGACAGCGGCGACGGCGTGCTGGTGATCGATAGCGGTCCGTCAAAGCGCTATGGCGAAGCCCTGCGTGCGCTGATCCAGCAGACCACCGGCAAGCCGGTGAAGCGCGTGCTGCTGACCCACCACCACCCCGACCATGTGCTGGGCAACCAGGCCTTCACCGACGTGCCCATCGGCGCGCTGGCCGGCACCAGCAAGCTGCTGAAAGAGCAGGGCAATGCCATGGCGGAGAACATGTACCGCCTGGTCGGCGACTGGATGCGCGGCACGGAAGTGGTGCTGCCCAGCGAGACGGTGGAGCCGGGCGAACTGCAGATGGGCAGCCACCGTTTCCGCCTGCTGGGCTTGCGCGGGCACACCGGCGCGGACCTGGCGATTCTCGATGAAACCACCGGTGTGTTGTTCGCCGGGGATATCGTCTTCTACCAGCGCGCACTGACCACGCCGAACAGTCCCGGCCTGGATGTCTGGCTGGGTGATCTGGATACCCTGCAACAGTTGCCGTGGAAGCAGATCGTCCCCGGCCATGGTCCCATCGCCAGCGATGCCGCGCCCTTTACGCAGATGCGCGATTACCTCGGCTGGCTCGATAGCGTGATGCGCGACGGCATCGCCCAGGGTGCCGACATGAACGACCTGCTGCGCACGCCCATCCCCGAGCGTTTCGCCGGCGTCAGCCTGACGCGCTACGAGCTGATCCGCAGCGTCAGCCACCTGTATCCGCGCTATGAGCAGAAGGCTCTGCCGCGAGTCGATGAGCAATAGCCATTTCTGCGGAGGTTTCGGTGCGCGCGCAGGCCCTCACCCCAGCCCTCTCCCGGAGGGAGAGGGGGCTGTCTGGAGCGGCTTTGCTGCTCGTCGCTCCGATCTGCTCTTCCTGTAGGAGCGAGCTTGCTCGCGAACCTTCCGGCAGGATGAATTCCTGCTTTCGCCCCTCGCGCCGAACGGCTCCCTCTCCCTCTGGGAGAGGGCTGGGGTGAGGGGCTCGGATCCCCACTCAGGCAACGCAGTCGCCGGGGGAATCCGCTTCGCGAGCAAGCTCGCTCCTACAGGGACAAGGCTCGCCCATCCAGCCCGTAGAAGCCCCGAATTTCGCGCCTCGGCAGCCCGGTATTGCTACCAAGGAACTAGGGAATTCGGCACTGCGTTCAATTGTTGGTCTGCCGTACCAAACCAAGAATCTGCGACAGACCGGGAAATTTTCCCGGGTACAACAACAATCGCAGAGGCGCACCGCCATGAGACAGCTTCAACCTTTCGCCCGCACCGTGCTGTTCACCGCCATCGGCCTGGCCAGCCTGGGCGCCCACGCCGGGGTCACCGACCAGGACATCAGTGATGCCGCCAAGCGCACCGACCAGATCGTGGTCAACGGCATCAACCAGCAGGGCCAGCGTTTCAGCCCGCTGAACACCCTGAACAGCGATAACGTGAAGGAGCTGCGGCCGGTGTGGGCGCTGTCCTTCGGCGGCGAGAAGCAACGTGGCCAGCAGGCGCAGCCGCTGATCAAGGACGGCGTGATGTATGTCACCGCCTCCTACTCGCGGGTATTCGCCGCCGACGCGCGTACCGGGCGCAAGCTCTGGCAGTACGACGCGCGCCTGCCCGACGGCATCATGCCCTGCTGCGACGTGATCAACCGTGGCGTGGCGCTGTACGGTGACCTGGTGATCTTCGGCACCCTCGACGCCAAGCTGGTCGCCCTGAACAAGGACACCGGCAAGGTGGTATGGAAGAAGACCGTGGCCGACTATAAGGCCGGCTACTCCATCTCCGCCGCGCCGCTGATCGCCAAGGGCAAGCTGATCACCGGCGTGGCCGGCGGCGAATTCGGCGTGGTCGGCAAGATCGAGGCCTACAACCCCACCAACGGTGAGCTGCTGTGGAGCCGGCCGACCGTGGAAGGCCACATGGGCTACGTCTACAAGGACGGCAAGCCGGTGGAGAACGGCATCTCCGGCGGCGAAGCGGGCAAGACCTGGCCGGGCGACCTGTGGAAGACCGGCGGCGCGGCGCCGTGGCTGGGCGGCTACTACGACCCGAGCACCGACTCGCTGTTCATCGGCACCGGCAACCCGTCGCCGTGGAACTCGCACCTGCGCCCCGGCGACAACCTGTTCTCCTCCTCGCGCCTGGCGCTGAACCCGGAAGACGGCTCGATCAAGTGGCACTTCCAGACCACCCCGCACGACGGCTGGGACTTCGACGGCGTCAACGAGCTGGTGTCGTTCGACTACAAGGACGGCGGCAAGACCGTGCAGGCCGCGGCCACCGCCGACCGCAACGGCTTCTTCTATGTGCTCGACCGTACCAACGGCAAGTTCATCCGTGGCTTCCCCTTCGTCGACAAGGTGACCTGGGCCAAGGGCCTGGACGAGAACGGCCGGCCGATCTACGACGATGCCCACCGCCCGGGCGCGCCGGGTGAGGGCGGCGAGAAGGGCACGTCGGTGTTCGTCGCACCGTCCTTCCTCGGCGGCAAGAACTGGATGCCCATGGCCTACAGCCAGGACACCGGGCTGTTCTACGTGCCGTCCAACGAGTGGGGCATGGACATGTGGAACGAGAACATCGCCTACAAGAAAGGCGCGGCGTACCTCGGCGCGGGCTTCACCATCAAGCCGCTGAACGAGAAGTACATCGGCGTGCTGCGCGCCATCGATCCGAAGACCGGCAAGCAGGTCTGGCGCTACGAGAACTACGCGCCGCTGTGGGGCGGCGTGCTGGCGACCCATGGCAACCTGGTGTTCACCGGCAACCCCGAGGGCTACCTGATGGCCTTCGACGCCAAGACTGGCAAGAAGCTCTACCAGTTCAACACCGGCTCCGGCGTGATCGCCTCGCCGATCACCTGGGAGATGGACGGCGAGCAGTACGTGACCGTGCTCTCCGGCTGGGGCGGCGCGGTGCCGCTGTGGGGTGGCGAGGTGGCCAAGCGCATCAAGGACCTGGACCAGGGCGGGATGATCTGGACCTTCAAGCTGCCGAAGGATCTCGTCGCCAAGAAGTGATGGTGCTGTGAGGTGATCAGAGGGCCGGCCGTTGAGCCGGCCCTTTGTTTTGGTGCTCTTGGCGCGTGGATTTTTTCCTCAGGTACATCGGTTTTATCCAGCAGCGTAGGAGCGGACTCTGTCCGCGATGTGTCTGCCTCGCGCCTAGGCTTCCCGCGTCGCATCGATGTGCGCGTGGGCTCCTTGTTTCGCCCCCTCGGGCGAGTCCCTTTTGTCAATCGCCACAAAAGGAACCAAAAGGTCTTGCCCCGGACATCCGGTTTTTCGCTTAGGCGAAAAATACCCTCGTTGAACCGAAGTTTCAGGGGCACGCGGCGAAGGGCCGTCCCTGGCCCATCGCCGCTCTCGCGACATCCATGTCGCTCAACCCCTGAAACTCCGCTTCAACGAGGCCTCCTGAACGGGGCATTCGGCGTGTGCGGAAGTCTCTCTGGAAACCTTCAAAATCCAGAGCCAGAGCCAGAGCCAGAGCCAGAGCCAGAGCCAGAGCCAGAGCCGTGTTGTGGAGTTCCCTTAGGAGCGGACCTTGTCCGCGAAATCCTTCGCGGCGGACCTTGCGCTGATAAGCAACATCAGATGCTCGCCGCCACCTGTAGGAGCGAGCTTGCTCGCGAACCACCCGGCACCGTAGGGCGCATAACGCGACAGCGTTATCCGCCGTAGTGGCGTCGGCGGATAATCCGTTCCGGGTTATGCGCCCTACAACCTGCGACGCTCGCCGCATCTACTACCAAATGAGGAACCCATCCCTCCCATGGGTGCATTCCGGGCCGGGAAGGGCGCTGCCTAAGATCGCTCCATGACCTGGCC
The DNA here is from genome assembly GCF_029840045.1 of Pseudomonas sp. GD03903. NCBI lineage: Bacteria > Pseudomonadati > Pseudomonadota > Gammaproteobacteria > Pseudomonadales > Pseudomonadaceae > Pseudomonas > Pseudomonas sp. GD03903. The sequence goes on from NZ_JAOCBT010000025.1 coordinate 38,497, forward strand.
GATGGAGGCCGGGAACCGACAGGAGAGCACCCCCATGATCTACGCCGCACCCGGAACCCCAGGCGCCGTCGTCACCCTCAAACCGCGCTACGGCAACTACATCGGCGGCGAGTTCGTCGCGCCGGTGCTGGGCCAGTACTTCAGCAATACCTCGCCGGTGAATGGCGAAGTCATCGCCGAGTTCCCGCGCTCCACCGCCGAAGACATCGACAAGGCGCTGGACGCCGCCCACGCCGCTGCCGGCAGCTGGGGCCGCACGTCGGTGCAGGACCGCGCGCTGATCCTGCTGAAGATCGCCGACCGCATCGAACAGAACCTGGAACAGCTCGCCGTCGCCGAAACCTGGGACAACGGCAAGGCCGTGCGCGAAACGCTGAACGCCGACGTGCCCCTGGCCGCCGACCACTTCCGCTACTACGCCGGCTGCATCCGCGCGCAGGAAGGCGGCGCCGCCGAGATCAACGAGAACACCGTCGCCTACCACATCCACGAGCCGCTGGGCGTGGTCGGGCAGATTATCCCGTGGAATTTCCCGCTGCTGATGGCCGCGTGGAAGCTCGCCCCGGCGCTGGCCGCCGGCAACTGCGTGGTAATCAAGCCGGCCGAGCAGACCCCGCTGTCGATCATGCTGCTGGCCGAGATCATCGGTGACCTGCTGCCGCCGGGCGTGCTGAACATCGTCCAGGGCTTCGGCAAGGAAGCCGGCCAGGCGCTGGCCACCAGCAAGCGCATCGCCAAGATCGCCTTCACCGGCTCCACGCCGGTGGGCTCGCACATCCTCCACTGCGCGGCGGAGAACATCATCCCGTCCACCGTGGAACTGGGCGGCAAGAGCCCGAACATCTTCTTCGAGGACATCATGAACGCCGAGCCGGCGTTCATCGAGAAAGCCGCCGAGGGCCTGGTGCTGGCCTTCTTCAACCAGGGCGAAGTCTGCACCTGCCCGTCGCGGGCGCTGGTGCAGGAGTCGATCTTCGAGCCGTTCATGGTCGAGGTGATGAAGAAAATCAAGGCCATCAAGCGCGGCAACCCGCTGGACACCGAGACCATGGTCGGCGCCCAGGCCTCGCAGCAGCAGTACGAGAAGATCCTCTCCTACCTCGACATCGCCCAGGGCGAAGGTGCCGAACTGCTCACCGGTGGCTCCAGCGAACGCCTGGAAGGTGATCTGGCCAGCGGTTACTACATCCAGCCGACCCTGCTCAAAGGGCACAACGGCATGCGCGTGTTCCAGGAGGAAATCTTCGGGCCGGTGGTGGGCGTGACCACCTTCAAGGACGAAGCCGAAGCGCTGGCGATTGCCAACGACACCGAGTTCGGCCTTGGCGCCGGCGTCTGGACCCGCGACATCAACCGTGCCTGGCGCATGGGGCGTGGCATCCAGTCCGGTCGCGTGTGGACCAACTGCTACCACCTGTACCCGGCCCACGCCGCGTTCGGCGGCTACAAGAAGTCCGGTGTGGGCCGCGAAACCCACAAGATGATGCTCGACCACTACCAGCAGACCAAGAACCTGCTGGTGAGCTACGACATCAATCCGCTGGGCTTCTTCTAACCCTTGCAGTAACCCGGCGGACCTTCCCCCATCAGGTTCGCCGGCCCTTTCCGCTGTACCCCGCCTGGCACTCCACCAGGCATCCCTTGTGTCGACGCGCCCGTTCGGGCGGCCGTCCGCTTCCGTACCCATTCCACGGGTGACGGCCTTCGTCGAACGCGGCTGCGGCCGCGTTTTCTTTTTTCCGGATGAATCGTTATTCGCGAGCAAGCTCGTTCCTACGAAGAGCCGCCTGCAGGAGCGAGCTTGCTCGCGAACCCGCCCCTGCGTCGAAATATCCGGACAAGCACGTTCCGTAGGATGGGTGGAGCGCAGCGATACCCATCAATCGGGTGCAACGACCGCATGGGTATCGCTGCGCTCCACCCATCCTACAAGGGCTTTCGCAGCGTCCCGCGCGCGCAACACCTGCCGCTGGTGAGCGCAACACCTGTAGCGCCCGCAACACCTGTACAGCCTTCGGCAGAAAACGCCAGGGGGCCCCGAACCGCAAGCCCTCCAGCCCAATTCGCAAAGCCTGGCACAGCGGTTGCTCTGAGCCTTGCAAGCCGCGGCGAACGATCCGCGGCACCAACAAGAATCGGAGAACCTCCATGAGATCGATTGGCCTGTCTGTGCCTTCCGTTCGCCTGCAACCCGCCCTGCGTCATTCCCTGCTGACCGCCTCGCTGCTGATGGCCGGTCTGTCCGCCAACCTGCAAGCTGCCGAGACTCCGGCCAACGTTGATGGCCAGCGCATTGCCGACGCCGACAAGGAACCGGGCAACTGGATGACCACCGGGCGCACCTACGACGAGCAGCGCTACAGCCCGCTCAAGCAGATCGACCAGAGCAACGTCGGCAACCTGGGCCTGGCCTGGAGCCACAAGCTGGATATCGACCGCGGCGTCGAAGCCACACCCATCGTGGTCGATGGCGTGATGTACACCACCGGGCCGTTTTCCATCGTCTACGCGCTGGACGCCCGCACCGGCGAGCTGCTGTGGAAGTACGACCCGCAGTCCGACCGCAGCCGCGCCGGCGAGGCCTGCTGCGATGCGGTGAACCGTGGCGTGGCGGTGTGGAAGGGCAAGGTCTATGTCGGCGTGCTCGACGGCCGCCTGGAAGCCATCGACGCCAAGACCGGCAAGCGCGTGTGGAGCGTCGATACCCGTACCGACCCCTCGCGCAGCATCACCATCACCGGCGCGCCGCGCATCGTGAAGGGCAAGGTGATCATCGGCAACGGCGGCGCCGAATTCGGCGTGCGCGGCTACATCACCGCGTATGACGCCGAGACCGGCAAGCAGGACTGGCGCTTCTTCACCGTGCCCGGCGACCCCAAGGAAATGCCCAAGGGCAAGGGCATGGAAATCGCCGCCAAGACCTGGTTCGGCGACAACTTCCACAAGCAGGGCGGTGGCGGCACCGTGTGGGACTCCATGTCCTACGACCCGGAGCTGAACCTGCTGTACATCGGCGTCGGCAACGGCTCCTCGTGGAACCCGCGCATCCGCAGCGAGGGCAAGGGCGACAACCTGTTCCTCTCGTCCATCGTCGCGATCAACCCGGATAACGGCGAATACGTCTGGCACTACCAGACCACGCCGGGCGACGCCTGGGACTTCACCGCCACCGCGCACATCATGCTGGTGGACATGGAGATCGACGGCAAGCAGCGCAAGGTGCTGATGCAGGCGCCGAAGAACGGCTTCTTCTACGTCATCGACCGCGAGACCGGCAAGCTGCTCTCGGCCAACAACATCGTGCCGATCAACTGGGCCAAGGGCGTCGACCTGAAGACCGGCCGGCCGATCCGCAATGAGGCGGTGTCCGACTACTGGAAGGACCCGCAGAAGAAGGCGCGGCTGATCCAGCCGGCGTTCTGGGGCGCGCATGACTGGCAACCGATGTCGTACAACCCCAACACCGGGCTGGTGTACATCCCGGCGCACATCATGTCGGCGATGTATCAGGACGTCGACGGCGCGCCGCCGCGCTCCAAGTTCAAGAGCATCTACCAGCTCGACGTCAACACCGGGATGATGCCCGAGGACCCGGAGGGTCTGCGCAAGATCGCCGACACCTGGACCGGCAAGCTGATCGCCTGGGACCCGGTGAAGCAGGAACAACGCTGGGAAGTGCCCTACAGCACCATCTTCAACGGCGGCACCCTGAGCACCGCCGGCAACCTGGTGTTCGAAGGCACTGCCGACGGCCGCGTGGTGGCCTACGCCGCCGAGAACGGCAAGAAGCTCTGGGAGTCCCCGGCCAACACCGGCGTGATGGCCGCACCGATCACCTATGAGGTGGACGGCGAACAGTACGTGACCTTCATGGCCGGCTGGGGCGGCGCCTTCTCCACCTTCGCCGGCGCCCTGTCGCTGCGCGCCGGAGTCAAGCCCAACGCCCAGGTGCTGACCTACAAGCTCGGCGGCACCGCCAAGCTGCCGGACATCAACTACAAGTGGGCCGACCGCAAGCCCGAGCCGCCGGCGCTGACCGGCACCACCGCGCAGATCGACCAGGGCCGCGAGCTGTTCAACTCCAGTTGCTCGCAATGCCACGGCATCAACGCCATCAGCGGCGGCGTGGTGCCCGACCTGCGCACCCTCAGCGCGGAAAACCACCAGCGCTTCCTCGGCATCATCTACGGCGGACGCATCCCCGACGGCATGCCCTCGTTCCAGGGCCACCTCGACCTGCAGCAGGCCGAGGCCGTGCACCAGTACCTGATCAAGCGTGCCTACGACCTCAAGGAACAACTGGCCGGCGCGCAGAAGACCGCCGCCAAGTGATGGCTCCCCAAGAAACAGCCCAGCAGGAGACTGATTCATGACCGAAGTAACGACCTACCAGCACTACATCGACAACCGCTTCGTCGCCGGCGAGCCGTTGATCGAGGTGCACAACCCGGCCAATGGCGAGCTGCTGGCGCGCATCCCCGAGGCCAGCGCGGCCCAGGTGGATAGCGCCATCGGCGCTGCCCGTGCGGCGCAGAAGGGCTGGGCGGCCAAGCCGGCCATCGAGCGTGCAGGCTACCTGCGGCGGATCGCCGAGAAGGTCCGCGCCAACGCGCCGCGCCTGGCCAGGATCATCACCGCCGAGCAGGGCAAGGTGCCGGCACTGGCGGAAGTGGAAGTGAACTTCACCGCCGATTACCTCGACTACATGGCCGAGTGGGCACGCCGCCTGGAAGGCGAAGTGCTGACCAGTGACCGCGCCGGCGAGCACATTTTCCTGCTGCGCAAACCGCTGGGCGTGGTGGCCGGCATCCTGCCGTGGAACTTCCCGTTCTTCCTCATCGCGCGGAAGATGGCGCCGGCGCTGCTGACCGGCAACACCATCGTCATCAAGCCCAGTGAAGAAACCCCGATCAACTGCTTCGAGTTCGCCCGCCTGGTGGCGGAAACCGACCTGCCCACCGGCGTGTTCAACGTCGTCGGCGGCACCGGGGCCAGCGCCGGCAGTGCGCTGACCAGCCATGCCGGGGTGGACCTGATCAGCTTCACCGGCAGCGTCGCCACCGGTTCGCGGATCATGGCCGCGTCGGCGCCGAACATCACCAAGCTGAACCTGGAGCTGGGCGGCAAGGCGCCGGCCATCGTCCTCGCCGATGCCGACCTGGAGCTGGCGGTGAGCGCCATCAAGGCCTCGCGGGTGATCAACACCGGGCAGGTGTGCAACTGCGCCGAGCGTGTCTACGTGCAGCGCCAGGTAGCCGACCAGTTCATCGAGAAGATCGCCGCCGCCATGGCTGCCACCCGCTTCGGCGACCCGAACGTGCAGGCCGACCTGGACATGGGCCCGCTGGTCAACCGCATCGGCCTGGACAAGGTCGCGCAGATGGTCCGCACGGCAACCGCGCAGGGCGCCCAGGTCATTACCGGCGGCGCGGTGGCCGACCTCGGCAAGGGCTTCCATTACCAACCCAGCGTGCTGGCCGGCTGCACGGCCGACATGGAAATCATGCGCAAGGAAATCTTCGGCCCGGTGCTGCCGATCCAGGTGGTGGACGACCTCGATGAAGCCATCGCCCTGGCCAACGACAGCGACTACGGCCTGACCTCGTCGATCTACACGCGCAACCTCAGCGCCGCGCTGAAGGCCAGCCGCGAACTGGACTTCGGCGAGACCTACATCAACCGCGAGAACTTCGAGGCTATGCAGGGCTTCCACGCCGGCACGCGCAAGTCCGGCATCGGCGGCGCGGACGGCAAGCATGGGTTGTACGAGTACACGCATACCCATGTGGTGTATGCGCAGGAGTGAGCGGTAGGGGCTTCCAGGAGCCCCTCTGCCTGGCCCTAGCCTCAAGCAGGAGAGGGGCCTGTTCGGTACAGGTTGAAGGCACAGTCTCAGCCGGCACCGACGGCCCCCTCTCCCTGTGGGAGAGGGCTGGGGTGAGGGCCACGGGTCGGCACGGACTCTCCGCCGACCAGGCCGAAGACACCTCACCGTTTTGACTGGGCGGGCCGTCCTTGCCAGGTGCGGTCCGCTCCTTTTTCCCTGCGCCTGCAGGTGGCCTTTGCGTAGGAGCGGACTCTGTCCGCGATGTCCTCCGGCGCGATGCGGACCTGTCGCGGAGAGAGTCCGCTCCTACAACACGGGTCAGCACTCCACCTGATCAGCGGACGCAGGGAAAAGGGAAGGAATCAATACAACGCATTGGGCTGCACGATGCCGTGCTTCTTCATTTTCCGATACAGGGTCGACCGGGCAATGCCGAACTGTTCCGCCACCGCACTGATGTTCCACTGCCGCTCGCGCAATGCCGCCAGCAGGTGGCGCGCCTCATCGTCGTCCAGGCGGGCGGCGAGGGCGGTCGTGGTGGCTGTGTGCGGTATATCGGCAGCGACGGCGGGAGCCCCCTGATGCAGTTCCAGCGGCAGGCAGTCCAGGTCGATGCGACCGTCCTCGGCGAGGGCGGCGGCATAGCGCAGGCAGTTCAGCAACTGGCGGATGTTGCCCGGCCAGGGATGGCCGCGCAGCCGCTCGCGCACCGTCGCGTCGAGCCGCAGCTTGCCACCCAGGCCCGCCAGCAGACTGTCGATCAGCGCTTCGCGGTCAGTGCGCTCGCGCAGGGCCGGCAATTGCAGGGTCATGCCGGCGAGGCGGTAGAACAGGTCCTCGCGAAAGTCCTTGGCGCGGATCATCTCGGCCAGGTTCTGGTGAGTCGCGGAGACCACCTGCACGTCCAGCGCCACCGGCGATTCGGCGCCCAGCGGGAGGATTTCGCGCTCGGCCAGCACGCGCAGCAGGCGCGTTTGCAGGTGTGCCGGCATGTCGCCGATCTCGTCGAGGAACAGCGTGCCGCCGTTGGCCAGCTCCAGCTTGCCCTTCATGCCCTTCTTGCTGGCGCCGGTGAAGCTGCCGCCGCGGTAGCCGAACAGTTCGCTCTCGATCAGGCTCTCCGGAATCGCCGCGCAGTTCAGCGCCACGAAGGGCCCGGCGTGGCGCGCGCTGGCCTGGTGGATGGCACGGGCGAAGGCCTCCTTGCCGGTGCCGGTCTCGCCGGTGACCAGGATGGAAATACCCTTGTCGAGCACCTTGCGCAGCTTGCGCACGCCGTCCTGCAGGCGTGGGTCGGTGCCGGCGAGGCGGGTGAGGTCGGGATGCTCCGGGCTGTTCGCGCCGCTGCGAGTCGGCGATTGACGACGTGGCGGGCTGGCCGGCGTGCGCAGGCCGACGTCCACCAGCGCATGGTCGGCCAGGGTGCGCAGGCGAATACCGCGCGCGCCGCCCTTGCTCAGGTCGAGAAGCTGGTCGACGTCCGCCTCCAGCAACTGCTCGATGCGACTGCCCAGCAGCTCGCCACGGCTGGCGGTGAACGCGGCGTGGTTGGCGCCGATCACCCGGCCCTGTTCGTCGAGGGCAATCAGTTGCTCGTTGGCCAGGTCCGACACTTCGTCACGGGCCTTCACCGACAGCGTCAGGCGGTCGCGGTAGCGCTGGCGGAAACTGGCGTTCTCGATCAGCCGGGCATACAGGATCACCAGTTGCAGCGTCAGGTACTGGGCGTCCTTGGGCCCGTCGTTGTACAGGCAGGTGGCATTCAGGCAGCCGCGCAACTGGTGCTGGGCATCGAAGATCGGCGCCACCGAGCAGCTCAGGCGGAAGTTGCTGACCAGGAAGTGTTCCTGGCGGTGGATGGTCAGCGCCTCGCCGGCGGCCAGCGCGGTGCCGATGCCGTTGGTGCCGGCGATGGATTCGTCCCAGCGCGCGCCGACGATCAGCCCGGCCTGGGTGTAGCGGTCGCGCTCGCTGGGCAGGCGTGCATCGAGGGTGATGCCGCGCTCGTCGCTGAGCAGCACCGCGAAGCCCGCCGGCAGCACGCGCCGGGCCAGGCCGGTGACGCCCTGGCTGGCGATGGCCAGGTAGTCCTGGTGCAGGCTCTGGTGCTCGCGGATTTCCCCGGCGGTAAGGATGTGTTTTTCCGCCCGCGCACGCGGGTCGAGATGGTGCTCCATCACGCTGCGGTACCAGGAACGGGCGATGGCGCCCTCGGGCTGGATATCACGCTCGCCGAAGTGATCGGCGATGAAGGCGGCAAGGTCGTTCGGGCAGCTTTCCAGGGATGGCGGGTGCATGGTCACTCCCGGCGGCCGTCAGTCGGACTGCGGCGCATTGTTTTTGTAGGGGATCGGCTCCGTGTAGGACCGTTCCTAGGATTGCTCAGTCTAGACCGGTCGGTCACGGGCGACGAGAGCCCGAGCAAGGGCTGTGCCGGAACACGCCGCGCGGGGCACCGAGCCCCGCGCCAGGCCGCCCGCCGCCCAGGGGCGCGGGCGCTATCGGGCAACGGCTGTCGCAGCAATGGGACAGTTGTAGCGGTGGGGCGCGACAGCTGTCGCGGGCCCGCTACCAAATCAGGGGGGAATCTCCTTCGAAAGTATCATTCGGAGTGCCCGACCCTGGTGTTTAACTCGACCTTGCCGGTTCTGCCGGTGCCTTCCAACAAGAAAGAGGACAGACCCATGTGGACCAAGCCTAGCTTTACCGACCTGCGCCTTGGCTTCGAAGTGACCCTGTACTTCGCCAACCGCTGATCCACTCGGCCCCGGTCCGCCGGGGCCCCTGCCCACGGGGCACTGTCATGCACATCCGAATTCTCGGGTCGGCCGCCGGCGGCGGCTTTCCCCAGTGGAACTGCAACTGTCGCAACTGCCGTGGCGTGCGCGACGGCAGCGTGATCGCGCAGCCACGCACGCAATCGTCCATCGCGCTGTCCGACGACGGCGAAAACTGGATTCTCTGCAATGCCTCGCCGGATATCCGCGCCCAGCTGGCGTCCTTCCCGGCCCTGCAGCCGGCGCGGCGTCTGCGCGACTCGGCGATTGCCGCGATCGTCCTGCTGGACAGCCAGATCGACCACACCACCGGCCTGCTCAGCCTGCGCGAAGGCTGCCCGCACGAGGTGTGGTGCACGCAGATGGTCCATCAGGACCTGTCCACCGGCTTTCCACTGTTCCCCATGCTGTCGCACTGGAACGGCGGGCTGAAGCACCGGCTCATCGAACTGAACGCCGAGCCTTTCGTCATCCCCGCCTGCCCGGGCCTGCGCATCACCGCCATCGCCCTGCGCAGCAGCGCGCCGCCGTATTCGCCGCACCGGGGCAATCCGCATCCGGGCGACAACATCGGCCTGTTCGTCGAAGACACCGCCACTGGCGGCAAGCTGTTCTATGCGCCGGGCCTGGGGCAGGTGGACGACGGCCTTCTGTCCTGGATGCGCCGCGCCGACTGCCTGCTGGTGGACGGCACGCTCTGGCGCGATGACGAGATGCGCGTCTGCGAGGTGGGCGACAAGCTCGGCAGCGAGATGGGCCACCTGGCCCAGAGCGGCCCCGGCGGCACGCTCGAGGTGCTCGACGGTATCGACGGGCCGCGCAAGGTGCTCATCCATATCAACAACACCAATCCCATCCTCGACATCGCCTCGCCCGAACGCGCCGAACTCGACGCGCGCGGCATCGAGGTGGCGTTCGACGGCATGGGTATCTTCCTGTGACGGCCCTTTCAGAAGGAGCCTCGCGATGACCCGCGAAGCCATGAGCCCCGCCGAGTTCGAGCAGGCACTGCGCGCCAGGGGCGCCTGCTACCACATCTTCCACCCGTACCACGTGGCCATGTACGAAGGCCGTGCGAGCCGCGAGCAGATACAGGGCTGGGTGGCCAACCGCTTCTACTACCAGTTGAACATCCCGCTGAAGGACGCGGCGATCCTCGCCAACTGTCCGGACCGCGAGGTGCGCCGCGAATGGCTGCAGCGCATCCTTGACCACGATGGCGCGCCCGGCGAGGAGGGCGGCATCGAGGCCTGGTTGCGCCTGGCCGAATCCGTGGGGCTGGAGCGCGAGCAGGTGCTGTCCGAGGAGCTGGTGCTGCCCGGTGTGCGCTTCGCCGTGGATGCCTACGTCAACTTCGCCCGCCGCGCCAGCTGGCAGGAAGCGGCGAGCAGCTCGCTGACCGAGCTGTTCGCCCCGCAGATCCACCAGTCGCGCCTGGACAGCTGGCCGCAGCACTACCCGTGGATCGACGCCAGCGGCTACGACTACTTCCGCAAGCGTCTGTCGCAGGCGCGCCGCGATGTCGAGCATGGCCTGCGCATCACCCTGGAGCACTACCGCACCCGCGAGGCCCAGGAGCGCATGCTGGAAATCCTGCAATTCAAGCTCGACGTGCTCTGGAGCATGCTCGACGCGATGAGCATGGCCTATGAACTGCAGCGCCCGCCGTACCACACGGTGACGAGCGAGCGCGTATGGCACAGGGGGTTGCTGTGATGAGTCTGCCGTCGCTGGACAGCGTGCCGGCGCTGCGCCGGGGCTTCCGCCTGCAATTCGAACCGGCCCAGGGCTGCCACGTGCTGCTCTATCCTGAAGGGATGGTGAAGCTCAACGACAGCGCCGGGGCGATTCTCGGTCGCGTCGACGGGCAAGCCGACGTCGCCGGCATCATCGATGGCCTGCGCGCGGATTTCCCCGGCGTGCCGGGCATCGACGAAGACATCCTGGCATTCCTCGAGGTGGCCCATGCGCAATTCTGGATCGAGCTGCGCTGAAGCGCCGGTAGGGCCACCGCTCTGGCTGCTGGCCGAGCTGACCTACCGCTGTCCGCTGCAGTGCCCGTACTGCTCCAACCCGCTGGACTTCGCCAGGGGCGGCGAGGAGCTTTCCACCGAACAATGGATCGAGGTATTCCGCCAGGCCCGCGAGCTGGGCGCGGCGCAGCTGGGCTTTTCCGGTGGCGAGCCGCTGGTGCGCCAGGACCTCGCCGAGCTGATCGCCGCCGCGCGCGGGCTGGGCTTCTACACCAACCTGATCACCTCCGGCATCGGCCTCAACGAGAAGCGCCTGAAGGAGTTCGCCGACGCCGGGCTCGACCATATCCAGATCAGCTTCCAGGCCGCCGACGAGGAGGTGAACAACCTGCTCGCCGGTTCGCGCAAGGCGTTCGCCCAGAAGCTCGCCATGGCCCGCGCGGTAAAGGCCCACGGCTACCCGATGGTGCTGAACTTCGTTACCCACCGGCACAACATCGACAGCATCGAGCGGATCATCGAGCTGTGCATCGAACTGGAGGCGGATTTCGTCGAGCTCGCCACCTGCCAGTTCTACGGCTGGGCCGAGCTGAACCGCGCCGGCCTGCTGCCAACCCGCGAACAGCTGCAACGCGCCGAACGCATCACCGCCGAATACCGCGAGCGCCTGGCCGCCGCAGGCAACCCGTGCAAGCTGATCTTCGTGGTGCCGGACTACTACGAGGAACGTCCCAAGGCCTGCATGGGCGGCTGGGGCAGCGTGTTCCTCGATGTCACCCCCGACGGCACCGCGTTGCCCTGCCACAGCGCACGCCAACTGCCGGTGAAGTTTCCCAATGTGCGCGAGCACAGCCTGCAGCACATCTGGTACGAGTCCTTCGGCTTCAACCGCTTCCGCGGTGATGCGTGGATGCCCGAACCGTGCCGCTCCTGCGACGAGAAGGAGCGCGACTTCGGCGGCTGCCGCTGCCAGGCGTTCATGCTCACCGGCGATGCCGAGGCCACCGATCCGGTTTGCGCCAAGTCGGCCCACCACGGGATCATCCTCGATGCCCGCCGCGAGGCGGAAACCGCCGCCGCGCCGCTCAGTGCGCTGACCCTGCGCAACGAGCGGGCCTCGCAACTGATCTGCAAGGCCTGAGGATGCAGCACAGTGACTGGAGCGCCGAACGGGCGGTGGCCGCCGCCGGGGATTTCGCCGAGCTGCAGGTGGCCCACGGTGGCCTGCTCTGGGCCGCCTACGATCCGCTCAGCGGGCGCTGCCGCCTGTTCCTCCGGCGCGAAGGCCAGAGCCGCGAGCTGACACCGCCTGGCGCCTCGGTGCGCAGCCGTGTCTACGAATACGGCGGCGGCGCCTGCTGCGCCACCGCCGACGGCGTGGCCTGGGTGGAAGAGGGCGACCAGCAGGTGTATTGGCTGCGGCTGGGCGGCACGCCACGGCCGCTCACCCACCGCGACGATTGCCGCTACGGCGATCTGCATTACGTGCCGGCATGGAACGCGATTCTCGCCGTGGAAGAGGAGAACGGCAGCGGCGGGGTGATCCATCGCGTGGTACGTCTCGACGCCGATGGCCGGCGTCGGGTGATTGCCTGCGGCGCGGACTTCTACGAAGCGCCGGTGGCCGACGGCAGTGGCGAACGCATCGTCTGGGTGGAGTGGGATCGCCCGCACCAGCCCTGGACGCGCACCCGCCTGTGCGAGTCCTTCGCCGGCGAAGAGCGCTGCCTCGCCGGGCAGGCCCGCCACGAATCGATCCAGCAACCGCGCTTCGCCGAAGACGGCAGCCTGCACTGGCTGAGCGACGGTGGCGGCTACTGGCAGCCGTACCACGAAGTCCGCGCTGCCTTGCCGAGCGCCGCCGCCGATCACGCCGGCGCTCCTTGGCAACTGGGCGGGCAGACGTTCCTGCCGCTTTCGCAGGGCAACCTGCTGGCGACCCGCTACGAGGAAGGGCGCGGCGTGCTGGTGCTGTATGACGGGCGAGGCGGCGAGCGCCGGCTGGTCCCGGAGTACAGCCGCTTCCGCGCGCTGGCGGCGGACGAACGGAATTTCTACTGCATCGCTGCCGCGGCGGACCGCTTGCCGACGCTGCTGGCGATCCGCCGGGTGGACGGCTCCACCCAGGTACTCGCCGGTGGCGAACGGCCGCTGGCGGAAGCCGAACTGTCCCGCGGTGAGGCGTTTCACTACCCGGTGGGCGAAGACGAGTGCGGGCACGGGTTCTTCTATCCAGCGCATGGAAACCAGGCGGCGCCGCCGCTGGTGGTATTCCTCCACGGCGGGCCGACCTCGGCCTGTTACCCGGTGTTCGACGGACGCATCCAGTTCTGGGCCCGCCGCGGCTTTGCCGTGGCGGATCTCAATTACCGTGGCAGCAGCGGTTACGGCCGCGCCTATCGGGAGCGCCTGCACCTGGGCTGGGGCCAGGTCGAGGTGGAAGATATCGGCGCGGCGCTGGACTACCTCGCGCGGGCCGGGCGCATCGATCGCCAGCGCGTGTTCGTGCGTGGCGCCAGTGCCGGCGGCTACAGTGCGCTGATGGCGCTGGCGCGGCTGCCGGGCCTGCGCGGCGGTGCCAGCCTCTATGGCGTGAGCGACCCGCAGGCGCTGGCGCGGGTAACCCACAAGTTCGAAGCGGATTACCTGGACTGGCTGATCGGCGACCCGCAACAGGACGCCTTGCGCTACCGCGAGCGCACTCCGCTGCTGCTGGCCGAGCGCATCCGCGCACCGATGATCTTCTTCCAGGGCGAGCTGGATGCGGTGGTGGTGCCGGCGCAGACCGACGCCATGGTCGAGAGCCTGCGCCAGCGCGGCGTGCCGGTGGAGGTCCACCGTTACGCCGGGGAGCGCCATGGCTTCCGTCAGGCCGCCCACCTGGCCCACGCGCTGGAGGCCGAATGGCGCTTCTTTCAGGCGCTTCTGAGTGGCTGAGCTGCCTGTCAGAGCCGTCTGCCAAGGTCGCATTGCAATACCTGACGGATACAGTAGGCTGCCGGAAATATCCCATAACAATAACGACAGAGCCCCCGATGTCCCACGAGCTCAGCCAACTGCGCAAATTCGTCTCGCCTGAGATCATTTTCGGTGCCGGATGCCGGCACAATGTCGCCAATTACGTGAAGACCTTCGGCGCCCGCAAGGTGCTGGTGGTGTCGGACCCGGGTGTAGTCGCCGCCGGCTGGGTCGCCGATATCGAGGCCAGCCTGGCCGCCCAGGATATTTCCTTCTGCCGCTATACCGATGTGTCGCCCAACCCGCGCGTGGAAGAAGTCATGCGCGGCGCCGAGGTCTACCGCAGCGAAGGCTGCAACGTGATAGTCGCCGTCGGCGGCGGCAGCCCGATGGATTGCGCCAAGGGCATCGGCATCGTCGCCGCCCACGGGCGCAATATCCTCGAGTTCGAGGGCGTGGACACCCTGCGCGTGCCCAGCCCGCCGCTGATCCTGATTCCCACCACTGCCGGCACCTCGGCGGACGTCTCGCAGTTCGTGATCATCTCCAACCAGGACGAGCGGATGAAGTTCTCCATCGTCAGCAAGGCGGTGGTGCCCGACGTGTCGCTGATCGACCCGGAAACCACCCTGACCATGGACCCGTTCCTCTCCGCCTGTACCGGCATCGATGCCCTGGTGCACGCCATCGAGGCCTTCGTCTCCACCGGCCACGGCCCGCTTACCGACCCCCATGCGCTGGAGGCGATGCGGCTGATCAACGGCAATCTGGTGCAGATGATCGCCAACCCGGCGGACATCGCCCTGCGCGAGAAGATCATGCTCGGCAGCATGCAGGCCGGGCTGGCGTTCTCCAACGCGATCCTCGGCGCGGTGCACGCCATGTCCCACAGCCTGGGCGGCTACCTCGACCTGCCGCACGGGCTGTGCAACGCCGTGCTGGTGGAGCACGTGGTGGCGTTCAACTACAGCGCCGCGCCCGAGCGCTTCAAGGTGATCGCCGAAACCTTCGGCATCGATTGCCGCGGCATGAGTCACGCGCAGATTCGCCAGCGCCTGGTGGAGCACCTGATCGCCCTGAAGAATGCCGTGGGCTTCCATGAAAGCCTGGCGTTGCATGGCGTTGGCAGTTCCGACATTCCCTTCCTCTCGCGCCATGCGATGCAGGACCCGTGCATCCTCACCAACCCGCGTGAATCCAGCCAGCGCGATGTTGAGGTGGTGTATGGCGAGGCCCTCTGACGAGCAGCAGCAACAGGCCCTGGCCGGGTTGCTCGGGCTGGGCAGCCACTCGGCGCGCAAAAGCCATTATCCCGAGCTGGTGGCGCGCCTGGACGAACTCGAGGCGGAGCGCAACCGCTACAAATGGCTGTTCGAGAACGCCGTCCATGGGATCTTCCAGGCCAGCCTGAGCCAGGGATTGCGCGCCGCCAATCCGGCGCTGGCGCACATGCTCGGTTACGACGATCCGGCGCAGGTGCTGTGGAGCCTGCAGGACATGGCCAGCCAGTTGTTCGTCGGCGGTGAGCAGGAGATGCGCCGCATCCGCGACCTGCTGCGCGACGGTGGCGGGCTGTTCGGCTACGAGACGCGTCTGCGCCGGCGCGATGGGACGCATGTCGTGGCGCTGATGAACCTGCTGATGAAGCCGGACGAAGACGGGCTGGTGGAAGGCTTCGTCGCCGATATCACCGAGCGCGTCCAGGCCCAGCAGCGCCTGCAGAGCCTCAATGAGGAGCTGGAGCAACGCGTTGCGGCGCGGACCCTGGAATTGCAAACGCTCAACCAGCAGCTGCGCGAGGCCCGCGATGCCGCCGAGGCGGCCAACAACAGCAAGGACAAGTACCTGGCCGCCGCCAGCCACGACCTGCTGCAGCCGCTGAACGCCGCGCGGCTGCTGGTTTCGACCCTGCGCGAGCGCAAGTTGCCGAGCGCCGAGCAGCTACTGGTGGAGCGCACACACCAGGCACTGGAAGGTGCCGAAGACCTGCTCAGCGACCTGCTGGAAATCGCCCGCCTGGACCAGAGTGCGATCCGTCCGGACCTGGACCTGCATCCGCTGGACGAACTGCTCGCGCCGCTGCTCTCGGAGTTCGACGAAGTGGCCCGCGCCGCCGGCCTGCGCCTGCGCAAGCGGATTCCCGCGCTGGCGGTGCGCACCGATCACCGCCTGCTGTCGCGCATCCTGCGCAACTTCCTCAGTAATGCCTGCCGCTATACCGAGCGCGGCAGTGTGATGTTGGCGGCGCGGCGGCGCGGCGAGAACGTGCGGCTGGAGGTCTGGGATACCGGGCGCGGGATCCCGGCGGACCAGCTGGAGGCGATCTTCCTCGAGTTCAACCAGCTGGATGTCGGCCGTGCCGCAGACCGCCGGGGTGTCGGGCTGGGCCTGGCGATCGTCGACCGGATTGCCGGCATCCTCGGCTGCCAGGTGCAGGTGCGTTCGGTGCCCGGGCGAGGTTCGGTGTTTGCCATCGAGGTGCCGCTGGTGCGTGATCTGCCGGCACCCGTCGCGGCGGACAGCGCTCCGCGCGCGGTCACCGGGGATCCCTTGCCCGGCCGGCGCCTGCTGGTGATCGACAATGAGGACGCAATCCTGGCCAGCATGGCAGCGCTGTTGGGGCAGTGGGGCTGCGAGGTACTGCTGGCGAGTGATTTCGATGAGGCGTTGAGCGTGCTGAAGGGGCGCGCGCCGGAAGTCATCCTGGCCGATTACCACCTCGACCATGGCCAGACTGGCTGCGACGCGGTGCACCGGCTGCGCTTGCAGTTCGCTGCAGAGTTGCCGGCGGTGATGATCACCGCCGACCGCAGCGACGAATGCCGCCGCGCCCTGCAGAAGCTCGGGGTGCCGCTGCTGAACAAGCCGGTGAAGCCGGGCAAGCTGCGGGCGGTGCTGAGCCTGCTGTTGAGCCATTGAAGGCCGGGCGGCGGATCAGTCGCCTTGGCGCCCTAGCATGCTGTTGACCTTGTCGCGCAGGGCATCGATGGAGAACGGCTTGGCGATCATCGACATGCGCGTGGCCAGTTCGCTGCCGTCGATGTGGACGATCTCGGCGAACCCGGTGGCGAACAGGATCGGCAGCTCCGGGCGGGCTTCGCGCGCGGCGCTGGCCAGTTCCTCGCCGTTCATGCCTGGCAGGCCGACATCGGTGAGCAGCAGGTGGATCGCGGTGTCGCCCTGCAGGAGCGGCAGCGCCTCTTCGGCATCCTCGGCCTGCAGCACCCGGTAGCCGATCTCCTCCAGCACTTCCACGGTGAGCATGCGCACCAGGTCGTTGTCCTCGACGACGAGGACGCATAGCTGCTGGCTCGCCGGTTCGTTGGGGGGCGTCGGGGCGTCGGGGATGCTGACCACAGGATTGCCTCTCGGTAGGTAGAGTGTGACGCAGGTGCCCTGGCCGGGCTCGCTGCGCAGGCGGATGTGCCCGCCGGATTGTTTGATGAAGCCGTAGACCATCGACAGGCCCAGGCCGCTGTTGGGGCCGATGCCCTTGGTGGTGAAGAACGGGTTGAAGACCTGGGTCAGGGTCGATTCGCTCATGCCCTGGCCGCTGTCCTGCAGGGCGACGGCAAGATAGTCGCCAGCCGGCAGGTCGTGGGTGCCGCTGGCTATCTCCTGGCGTTGCAGGGTGATGCCCAGGGTGCCGCCGTTGGGCATGGCGTCGCGGGCGTTATCCACCAGGTGCAGGAGCGCCTTGTGCAACTGGTCGCGGTCGGTCAGCACGCTCGGCACGTCATCCAGGCTGAGCGTCAGGGCGACGTCCGGCCCGACCCGCACGGCCAGCTCGTCGTGCCAGTCACGCAGTTGCTGGCCGAGGTCCACCGGATGCATGGCCAGCGCCTGGCGGCGAGCGAAGGCCAGCAGGTTGTGGGTCAGCTCGGCGGCGCGCTCGGTGGCCTGGGTGGCGGCGTGGAGGATGTGGCTGAGCTCCGGCTGGGCGTTGGCCGGTGCGCGGCGGGTGATCAGGTCGAGGCTGAAGCGGATGCTCGCCAGCAGGTTGTTGAAGTCGTGCGCCAGGCCGCCGGTGAGCTGCCCGACGGCTTCCATGCGCTGGGCATTGAGCAGGGCGGCCTGCGCCTGTTGCAGCAGTTCGACGCCGCGCTTCTGCTCGCTGATGTCGCGCCCGCAACCATAGATCACGCCGTCTGCCGCGGTGGCATGCCAGGAAATCCAGCGGTAGCTGCCATCGGCATGGCGCATGCGGTTCTCGAAGTGCTGCAGGCGTTCGCCACGGGCCAGCGTGGCGCGGATGTCGATGCTCGGCCGGAGGTCGTCCGGATGTACCAGCTCCTCGCTGTTGCGTCCGCTGAGCTGCTCCTCGCTCCAGCCCAGCAGGCTGCTCCAGGCCGGGTTGACGCTGCGCAGGATGCCCTGGTGGTCGAGCACGCAGAGCAGGTCCTGGCTCACCGTCCATACGCGGTCGCGCTCCAGGGTGCGCTGGCGGGCCTCTTCCTGCACCGCTTCCCTGATCCGGCGTTCTTCCGTGCGCTGGGCAGCGGCGGCCAGGGCATGGCCGAGCAGGGCGGCCAGCTCGTTGAAGAAGGTCGCGTAGTGTTCATCCAGGCGTCGTCGCGGGCTGATGCCGAATACCGCGAGGCTCTCGGCGTCGCCGTCCAGCGGCGTGGCATAGGTGCTGTCGAGCACTTCCGGCCAGGGCGCGAAGGCGCGCGCATGCTGGCTGCCAAGGGGCGTCTGGTGGGCTTGCTGGAGACCGTTGAACAGGTGCAGGGGGTCATCCTCGGCGGTCAGTTGCGCCGGGGCAAAGCGGTCGCGGGTATCGGTGCCGCAGGCGCCGATCAGGGTGCCGGCCCGGTAGAGCAGGCAGAAGGGCACGTCATGGCCGGCTTCGCCGAGCAGGGCGAAGGCCTGGGTGCAGATCTGCGCACTGTCGTCGGCCTGGCCGAGGCGCTCCGCCAGACGGGTGAGCAGGCGCTGGCGGCGTTGCTGGATGACGTTGCCGGTAGTCTCGACCGCCGTATTGAACAGGCCGATGGGCTTGCCGTCCTGGCCGAAGATCGGGCTGACGTTGTAGGTGAAGTAGGCCTCCTCGACATAGCCGAAGCGCACCATGGGCAGCAGGCGATCCTCTTCATGGGCGGCGACGCCGGTCTGCAGGATGCCGTTGTACATGGGGTCGAGGATCGACCAGATATCCGACCAGGCGACCCGCGCCGGCTGGCCGAGGCAGGCGGGGTGCTTGTCGCCGGGGATGGCGCTCCAGGCGTCGTTGTACAGCAGGATGAACTCCGGCCCCCAGTAGATGCACACGGGCAGGCGCGAGTTGAGCCCGACCTCGAGGATACCCTTGAGGATGGCTGGCCACTGGTCCATGGGGCCGAGTGGCGAGGATGCCCAGTCGTGCTGACGGATCAGCGGTGCCATGGCGCTACTGCTGTTGAGGAAATCGCCTGGCGAAATGGGGGTTTCCCCCGGGGAGCTTGGCATCGAGCAAACCCTGCGACCGATTGATCTTCTGTTCCTTGTCGGACGTTGGAAAGGCCCGTTAACAGAAGATTCCACTTTTCTCCGTGGGCGGCCGGAAATATTTCGAACGCCCGCGCGGGATCGGCTGTCAATTGGCCAGCCGGTGTGTAGCCTACAGCGCTTCACGTTATTATTTATGCTGTTTTAAGAACGTTCTTACAATAACTTCAAATACTTACCTGGCTTCCGTCGTTATAGCCGCCACACCGGCCGATCGCTTCCAGGGAAGGACCGCAGCAGGGAATCCATCGATGAACCAGAAAGTCGTCGCCGACGAAAGCGCCTTCCGCCGCATCCTCGCGCGCAACATGGCACTGCCGTTGGGCATCTGTTTGCTGGGAGCGGTGCTGTTCATCGGCCTGATTCTCTACATGCTCGACGTGCTGGGCTGGGTCGAGCACACCGATCGGGTGATCTCCAGCGCCAACGAGATGCAGCGCCTGAGCGTCGACCAGGAGAGTGGCCTGCGCGGCTTCCTGATCACCGGCGATGCGCGCTTCCTCGAACCGCTGGAACAGGCGCGGCCACGCATCAACGCAGGGCTCAAGAGCCTGTCGGAGCTGGTCGCCGACAACCCGCCGCAGGTGGAGCGGGTTTCGCGCCTGACCTCGATGCAGGACGAGTGGATGACCTTCGCCCAGCAGATGATCGAGCTGCGCCGCCAGGGCCAGGACACCTCCGACGCCATCAAGGCCGGGCGCGGCAAGAGCATGATGGATGCGATCCGTGCGCAGTACGCCTCGCTGATCAACACCGAGCAGCAACTGCGCCATGACCGCAACCAGTTCGCCTCCAGCCTTTCCACCGGTGTGGTCATCCTCTACCTGGTCTTCAGCATCGTGGTCGGCACGTTGCTGGCGTATTTCGGCCGCCGGCAACTGGTCAGCCTGTCCGAGTCGTATGCCGAGTCCCTGCGTCGCCAGGTGCTGCATAACGAACAGCTGCAGCAGCAGGCGTGGCTGCGTGATGGTCAGAGCCGCCTGGGCGACCAGTTGATCGGCCAGCAATCGCTGCCGTTGCTGGGGCGCAGCCTGATGGAGTTCCTCGGTGAATTCGTCGGCTCGCCCATCGGAGCACTGTACGTGCGTGACGACCATGGCGGCCTGCTGCGCGGTGCCACCTTCGGCTTCGCCCGCCAAGTGGATGGCGTGGAGTACTTCGCCGCCGACGAAAGCCTGATCGCCCAGGCTGCCCGGCAACGCAAGCTGCGGGTGATGGAGGGCTTGCCGGCCGACTACCTGAAGGTCAACTCGGCGCTGGGCAACGGCTCGCCGGTGAGTGTGGCGCTGCTGCCGCTGCTCAACGAGGGTGGTGTGGTCGGGGTGCTGGAGCTGGGCTTCCTGCGGGTGCTGAGCGAGCGCGAGCAGGCGTTCCTCCAGGGCGTCGCCGAAACGCTTGGCAGCGCGGTCGCCGCCGCGCTGCATCGCCAGCGCCTGCAGGACCTGCTGGCGGAGACCCAGCAGCTCAACGAAGAGCTGCAGGTGCAGCAGGAAGAGCTGAAGACGGCGAACGAGGAGCTGGAAGAACAGTCACGGGTGCTCAAGGAGTCCCAGGCGCACCTGGAGGCCCAGCAGGCCGAGCTGGAGCAGACCAACGAACGCCTCGCCGAGCAGACCCAGGAACTGGCCGCCCAGCGTGATGACCTCGACACCAAGAACACCGAGCTGAACCAGGCGCGCCTGGACCTGCAGGGCCGCGCCGACGAACTGCAGCGGGCCAGCCGCTACAAGTCGGAGTTCCTCGCCAACATGTCCCACGAACTGCGGACGCCGCTCAACAGCTCGCTGATCCTGGCGCGCCTGCTGGCGGACAACGAACAGGGCAATCTCGATGAGGAACAGGTGAAGTTCGCCGAGTCGATCTACGGCGCCGGCAACGACCTGCTCAACCTGATCAACGATATCCTCGACATCTCCAAGGTGGAGGCCGGCAAGCTGGAGGTGCGCCCGGAAAATGCCAGCGTGCGGCGTCTGGTGGAGGCAGTGGAAAGCATGTTCCGCCCGCAGGCCGACGACAAGCGCCTGCGCTTCGTTGCCGAAGTTGCCGAAGACGCGCCGGCGCTGCTGTTCAGTGATCGCCAGCGAGTCGAGCAGATCCTCAAGAACCTGCTGTCCAATGCCCTCAAGTTCACCGATGCCGGCGAAGTTTCCCTGCACGTGAGTGCGGCGCCCGAGGGCCTGCGCTTCGACGTGCGCGATAGCGGTATCGGCATCGCCGAGGACCAGCTGCAGCGCATCTTCGAAGCCTTCCAGCAGGCCGATGGCGCCACCAATCGCCGTTACGGCGGTACCGGCCTGGGCCTGTCGATTTCCCGCGATCTGGCGCATCTGCTGGGCGGCAGCATCATCGTCAGCAGCGAGCCGGGCAAAGGCAGCGTCTTCAGTCTGCTGTTGCCGCTGAACTACCAGGCACCGGTCGAAGACACTGCGGTCAGCACGCCTGCGCCGATCGTCGCCAGCGCTGCTCCGGTTGCTCCGCCGGTGGTGCGGGCGCCAGCCGCCGCGACCTTCGCCGACGACCGCGAGCAGGCCAGTGTCGGCCAGCGCTGCGTGCTGGTGGTGGAGGACGAGCCGAAATTCGCCCGCATCCTCTACGACCTGGCCCGCGAACTGGGCTATCGCTGCCTGGTGGCCATGGGCGCCGAGGAAGGCCTGCGCCTGGCCGACGAGCACGCTCCCGACGCCATCCTGCTGGACATGCACCTGCCCGATGAGTCCGGCCTCGCCGTGCTGCAGCGCCTGAAGGCCAATCCGCGCACCCGCCATGTCCCGGTGCACGTGGTGTCGGTGGAGGACCGCAGCGAAGCGGCCCTGCATCTGGGGGCAATCGGCTATGCATTGAAACCAACCACCCGCGAGCAACTGCGCGAAGTCTTCGGCAAGCTGGAGGCCAAGCTGACCCAGGAGGTCAAGCGCATCCTCCTGGTGGAAGACGACCCGCTGCAGCGCGACAGTGTCTCGCGCCTGATCGGTGACGACGACATCGAGATCACGGCGGTGGAGCAGGGCGAGCAGGCCCTGGAGCTGCTGCGCCGGAACATCTACGACTGCATGATCATCGACCTCAAGCTGCCGGACATGCAGGGCAACGAGCTGCTGCGGCGCATGGGCGAGGAAGACATCTGCTCGTTCCCGCCGGTGATCGTCTACACCGGGCGCAACCTGACCCGCGACGAAGAGGCCGAGCTGCTCAAGTACTCGCGCTCGATCATCATCAAGGGCGCGCGTTCGCCGGAGCGCCTGCTGGACGAGGTGACGCTGTTCCTGCACAAGGTCGAGTCGCAGCTTTCCAGCGAGCGCCAGCGCATGCTGCGCACCTCGCGCAACCGCGACCGGGCCTTCGAGGAGCGACGCATCCTGCTGGTGGACGACGACGTGCGCAACATCTTTGCCCTCACCAGCGCCCTGGAGCACAAGGGCGCGCGGGTGGAAGTGGCGCGCAACGGCCGTGAGGCCATCGAGAAACTCGACGCGGTCGGCGACATTGATCTGGTGCTGATGGACGTGATGATGCCGGAGATGGATGGCTACGAGGCGACCCGCCTGATCCGCCAGGACGCGCGCTGGAAGAAGCTGCCGATCCTGGCGGTCACCGCCAAGGCGATGAAGGACGACCACGAGCTGTGCCTGCGCGCCGGCGCCAACGACTACCTGGCCAAGCCCATCGACCTGGACCGCCTGTTCTCCCTGATCCGTGTCTGGTTACCGAAGCTGGAGCGCATCTGACATGCCTGATCGCAGCCAGGATATCGAGCTGCGCCTCCTGATCGAGGCGATCTACCTGAAGTACAGCTACGACTTCCGCGACTACTCCGGCACCTCGCTGAAGCGTCGCGTATTGCATGCCACCAAACTGTTCGAGTGCCGCAGCATCTCCGCCTTGCAGGAGCGCATCCTGCACGACCCGCATGCCTTCCATGAGCTGCTGCAGTACCTCACCATCTCGGTGAGCGAGCTGTTTCGCGATCCCAGCTACTTCCTTGCGCTGCGCCAGGAAGTGGTGCCGGTGCTGCGTACCTACCCGTCGCTGCGTCTGTGGGTGGCGGGGTGCAGCACCGGTGAAGAGGTGCATTCGCTGGCCATTCTGCTGCACGAGGAAGGTCTGCTGGAGCGCACGCTGATCTATGCCACCGACATCAATCCGCGCTCGCTGGAACAGGCGCAGCGCGGCATCTATGCGGTCGACGATCTGGCCCAGGCCAGCGAGAACTACCGTGCCGCCGGCGGCAAGGGCTCGCTCTCGGACTATTACACGGCCGCCTACGACGGCGCGCTGTTCGACAAACTGCTGCGTGCCAACGTGACCTTCGCCGATCACAGCCTGGCCACCGACAGCGTGTTTTCCGAGACGCACCTGATCTCCTGCCGCAACGTGCTGATCTATTTCAACCGGCAGTTGCAGAACCGCGCCATCGGCCTGTTCCACGAATCGCTGTGCCACCGGGGCTTCCTCGGCCTGGGCAGCAAGGAAAGCCTCGATTTCACCGACTTCGCCGCGGAGTTCGAGGTGGTGAACCGCCGCGAACGGGTGTTTCGCAAGCGATGAGTACGCAGCGGGATGTGCAGGGAAAGGTGCAGGGAACGGTGCAGGCCGTGGTCATTGGTGCCTCGGCGGGTGGCGTGGATGCGCTGTTCCAGCTGTTCGGCGGGTTGCCGGCGGACTTCGGCCTGCCCATGGTGGCCGTGCTGCATCTGCCGGAAAACCACGAGAGCCAGCTGGTGGACCTGTTCGCCAGGCGCCTGGCGATCCCGGTGAAAGAGGCCCGCGACAAGGCGCCGGTGGAGGCGGGCACGCTGTACTTCGCCGCCGCCGGGTACCACCTGTCCATCGAGCAGGAGCGCACCTTTGCCCTGAGCCGCGAGGCGCCGAGGAACTTCTCCCGGCCCTCGATCGACATTCTGTTCGACTCGGCCTCCGACGCGTACCGCGAGGCCCTGGTCGGCATCCTGCTGACCGGCGCCAACCAGGATGGTGCCGAGGGCCTGGCGCGCATCCAGCGCCAGGGCGGGCTGAGTATCGTCCAGGACCCGGCCGAAGCCGCCGTGTCCACCATGCCGGAGGCGGCCATTGCACTCCACGCCCCGGACCACATTCTTCGGCTGCGTGAAATTCACGCGCTCCTGACCCGAATGGGCACCCAACATGTTGCGTAACCAGGGAAGCAAACTGCTGATCGTCGACGACCTGCCGGAGAACCTCCTGGCGCTGGAAGCGTTGATCAAGGGCGAGGGCCGCGAAGTGTTCAAGGCCTCCTCGGCGGACGAGGCGCTGTCGCTGCTGCTGGAACACGAGTTCGCCCTGGCCATCCTCGACGTGCAGATGCCGGGCATGGATGGTTTTGCCCTGGCCGAGCTGATGCGCGGCACCGAGCGCACCAAGAACATCCCCATCGTCTTCGTCACCGCCGCCGGGCGCGAGCTGAACTACGCCTTCAAGGGCTACGAGAGCGGCGCGGTGGACTTCCTCTACAAGCCGCTGGACAACCATGCGGTGCGCAGCAAGGTCAACGTCTTCGTCGACCTCTACCGCCAGCGGAAGGTGCTCGACCGCCAACTGGAGGCGCTGGAGCAGGCACGTACCGAGCAGGACGCGTTGCTCGCCGAGTTGCGCGAAACCCAGGTGGAGCTGCAGCGCGCGGTGAAGATGCGCGACGACTTCATGTCGATCGTTTCCCACGAGCTGCGCACGCCGCTCAATGGGCTGATGCTGGATACCCAACTGCGCCGGTTGCACCTGGCCAAGGGCAAGCTGGAGCACTTCGCCGAGGAGCGCCTTGGCGTGCTGTTCGAGCGTGACGAGCGCCAGCTCACCGGGCTGACCCGGCTGATCGAGGACATGCTCGACGTGTCGCGCATCCGCACCGGCAAGCTGTCCATTCGCCCGGAGGTGGCCAACCTCGCGGAAATCGCCCGGCGTGTCCTCGGCAATTTCTCGGTGCAGGCCCAGGCCGCGGGCTGCGAGGTGAGCCTCGAGGCGCCGGAGGTGGTGGAAGGGGTGTGGGACGCCTACCGCGTGGAACAGGTGATCAGCAACCTGGTCAGCAATGCCCTGCGCTACGGTCCCGGCCGGCCAGTGCAAGTGAGCGTTGCGTTGCAGCAGGGCCAGGCGCAGCTCTGCGTGCGCGACCATGGCGACGGTATTGGCGCCGACGAGCAGCGGCGCATCTTCCAGCAGTTCGAACGCGGCGCCGGCGCGGCCCGCGTCGCCGGGCTGGGATTGGGGCTGTATATCTCCGAGCAGATCGTCCAGGCACACGGCGGCCGCATCGAGGTGCGCAGTGAGCCGGGGCAGGGCGCGGAGTTCTGCATCTACCTGCCGCTGGAGTGAGTCGTTTCGGCTCTGACGTTTCCCTGTAGGAGCAACTGTCTTTCTCGGGAAGCCCGTGCCGATGCTTTCCCCTCACCCCAGCCCTCTCCCAGAGGGAGAGGGAGCCGTCCGTGCCGGCTGTTGCCGGCGTTTCATCCTGCACCGAACGGTCCCCTCTCCCCTTGGGAGAGGGCTAGGGTGAGGGATGGCCCAAGCGCAGAGGTATCTCGTAGGAGCGGACTCTGTCCGCGATGTCGAATCGGCAGCTTCGATGCCTGGCGCCGCGATGAAACGATCGCGGACAAAGCCCGCTACTACGTCCAGCCGGCTTTCCCATCGCGCGGGTTGCACCTTTTCCTCCTGCTGGCATGAACACTGCTTTCTTCCTGATGCCCGTCCGGCCTTCAAGGGTTGCGGCGGGCCCAGCCTCTGGCCGTGCTCCGTTTGGTAGCGCCCTGTGTGGGAAATGTCACCGGTTGCACCGGATTCGCGCGTACGACCAAAGGCTTGTTTTTATTGGGTTGCACCTGGTTGCACCTTGCGATTCGGCGGTATAACCTTTCGCCGATTTTCAGGCACACCTTCTAACAACAGGAAGCCCCATGGCCACCACCACCCTTGGCGTGAAGCTCGACGACGCCACCCGCGAGCGCCTCAAGCTGGCTGCCCAGCAACTCGACCGTACCCCGCACTGGCTGATCAAGCAGGCCATCTTCTCCTACCTGGAGCAGGTGGAAGGCGGTCTCACGCCGGCTGAACAGTCCGGTCTGGCCGCGGCTGCGGGCGAAGAGTCGCTGGATGCGCTGAACGAACAAGGGTTGCAGGTGTTCCTCGATTTCGCCGAAAGCATCCTCCCGCAATCCGTGCTGCGCGCGGCCATCACCGCCGCCTATCGCCGCCCGGAAACCGAAGCGCTGCCGATGCTGCTGGACTTGGCCCGCTTGCCGAAAGAGCAGGCCGGCGCCGCCAGCAAGATGGCCCTGGGTATCGCCGAGAAGCTGCGCAACCAGAAGAACGCCGGCGGCCGCCAGGGCCTGGTGCAGGGCCTGCTGCAGGAGTTCTCGCTGTCCTCCCAGGAAGGTGTGGCGCTGATGTGCCTGGCCGAGGCGCTGCTGCGCATCCCGGACAAGGCCACCCGTGACGCGCTGATCCGCGACAAGATCAGTAACGGCAACTGGAGCCAGCACCTCGGCCAGAGCCCGTCGATGTTCGTCAACGCCGCTTCCTGGGGCCTGCTGATCACCGGCAAGCTGGTCTCGACCCACACCGAAGCGGGCATGTCCTCGGCGCTCAACCGCATCATCGGCAAGTCCGGCGAGCCGCTGATCCGCAAGGGCGTGGACATGGCCATGCGCCTGATGGGCGAGCAGTTCGTCACCGGCGAGACCATCGCCGAAGCCCTGGCCAATGCGGCCAACATGGAATCCCGCGGCTTCCGCTACTCCTACGACATGCTCGGCGAAGCCGCGCTGACCGACGAGGACGCCAAGCGCTACCTGGCCTCCTACGAGCAGGCGATTCATGCCATCGGCAAGGCTTCCCACGGCCGCGGCATCTACGAAGGCCCGGGCATCTCGATCAAACTTTCCGCGCTGCACCCGCGCTACAGCCGCGCCCAGTACGACCGCGTGATGGACGAGCTGTACCCGACCGTGCTCGGCCTGGTGAAGATGGCCCGCGACTACGACATCGGCATCAACATCGACGCCGAGGAAGCCGACCGCCTGGAAATCTCCCTCGACCTGCTCGAGCGCCTGTGCTTCGAGCCGAGCCTCGCCGGCTGGAACGGCATCGGCTTCGTCATCCAGGCCTACCAGAAGCGCTGCCCATACGTGATCGACTACGTCATCGACCTGGCCAAGCGCAGCCGCCACCGCCTGATGATCCGCCTGGTGAAGGGCGCCTACTGGGACAGCGAGATCAAGCTGGCCCAGGTCAACGGCCTGGAAGGCTACCCGGTCTACACCCGCAAGCCTTACACCGACGTCTCCTACCTGGCCTGCGCGCGCAAGCTGCTGGCCGTGCCGGAAGCCATCTACCCGCAGTTCGCCACCCACAACGCCCACTCGCTGTCGGCCATCTACCAGCTCGCCGGGCAGAACTACTACCCGGGCCAGTACGAGTTCCAGTGCCTGCACGGCATGGGCGAGCCGCTGTACGAGCAGGTGGTGGGCAAGGTTGCCGACGGCAAGTTCAACCGCCCGTGCCGCATCTATGCACCGGTGGGCAGCCACGAAACCCTGCTGGCCTACCTGGTGCGCCGCCTGCTGGAAAACGGCGCCAACACCTCCTTCGTCAACCGCATTGCCGACCACAGCATCTCCCTGCAGGACCTGGTGCTGGACCCGGTCCTGCAGGTCGAGCAGATGGCCGCGCAGGAAGGCACCCTGGGCCTGCCGCACCCGCGCATTGCGCTGCCGCGCGACCTCTATGGCGATGCCCGGCTGAACTCCGCCGGCATCGACCTGGCCAACGAACACCGCCTGGGTTCGCTGTCCTCGGCGCTGCTGTCGAGCACCAACCAGGCCTATGTCGCCGAGCCAATGCTGGGCCTGGCCGATGCCGCGCCGGGCGAGGCGCAGCCGGTGCGCAACCCGGCCGACCTGCGCGATGTGGTCGGCCACGTGCGTGAGGCCAGCGAGGCCGACGTGAACAACGCCATCCTCGGCGCGCTGTCCAGTGCGCAGATCTGGCAATCGACCCAGCCGTCCGAGCGCGGTGCCATCCTGATGCGCGCCGCAGACCTGATGGAAGCCGAGATCCAGTCGCTGATGGGCGTGCTGGTGCGCGAATCGGGCAAGACCTTCGCCAACGCCATCGCCGAAGTGCGCGAGGCGGTGGACTTCCTGCGCTACTACGGCGCCCAGGCCAGCACCCACTTCGCCAACGACAGTCACCGCCCGCTGGGCCCGGTGGTGTGCATCAGCCCGTGGAACTTCCCGCTGGCGATCTTCAGCGGCCAGGTGGCCGCCGCCCTGGCCGCCGGCAACACCGTGCTGGCCAAGCCCGCCGAGCAGACCCCGCTGATCGCCGCGCAAGCCGTGCGCATCCTGCTGGAAGCCGGCGTACCCGCAGGGGCCGTGCAACTGCTGCCGGGCCGTGGCGAAACCGTCGGCGCCCGTCTGGTCGGTGACGAGCGCGTGCGTGGCGTGATGTTCACCGGTTCCACCGAGGTGGCCGGCATCCTCCAGCGCAACATCGCCGGGCGCCTCGACGCCCAGGGCCGCACCATCCCGCTGATCGCCGAAACCGGCGGCCTCAACGCGATGATCGTCGACTCCTCGGCGCTGGCCGAGCAGGTGGTGGTGGACGTGGTCAACTCCGCCTTCGACAGTGCCGGCCAGCGCTGCTCCGCGCTGCGCGTGCTGTGTGTCCAGGAAGACGCTGCCGACCGCGTGATACAGATGCTCAAGGGCGCCATGGCGGAGTACCGCGTCGGTGCGCCGGAGCGCCTGCACACCGATATCGGCCCGGTGATCGACGAGGAAGCCAAGGGCAACATCGACAAGCACATCCAGGTAATGCGCGACAAAGGCCGCAAGGTATTCCAGAGCGCCCGAGTGGATGCCGAGGAAATCAAGCGCGGCACCTTCGTCGTGCCGACCCTGATCGAGCTGGAGAGCTTCAGCGAGCTCAAGCGCGAAATCTTCGGCCCGGTGCTGCACGTGGTGCGTTACCAGCGTGCCGAACTGGACCAGTTGCTCGCGCAGATCAACGAATCCGGCTACGGCCTGACCCTCGGCGTGCATACCCGCATCGACGAGACCATCGCCCAGGTCGTTGGTACTGCCCATGTCGGCAACCTCTACGTCAACCGCAACGTGGTCGGCGCCGTGGTCGGCGTGCAGCCGTTCGG
This sequence comes from Pseudomonas sp. GD03903, assembly GCF_029840045.1. Taxonomy (NCBI): domain Bacteria; kingdom Pseudomonadati; phylum Pseudomonadota; class Gammaproteobacteria; order Pseudomonadales; family Pseudomonadaceae; genus Pseudomonas; species Pseudomonas sp. GD03903. The sequence continues at coordinate 67,681 of NZ_JAOCBT010000025.1, forward strand.
TGGTGAAGGCCTGTCCGGCACCGGTCCCAAGGCCGGCGGCCCGCTGTACCTGTACCGCCTGCTCTCGACCCGTCCGCAGGAGGCGGTGGCCAACCAGCTCAAGGGCGACGGCGCGCAAGCACTGCCGCGTCCGAAGGATGCCGAGAAGGCCGTGGAAGCACTCGCCCAGTGGGCGCAGAAGGACACCGTCCTGGCAGCGCAGCTGGCCGGCTACGTCGCGCTGTCGCAGAGCTTCACCCAGCAGTTGCTGACCGGCCCGACCGGCGAGCGCAACAGCTACACCCTGTTGCCGCGTGAGCACGTGCTGTGCCTGGCCGAAGACCGCGCCGACCTGCTCGCGCAGCTGGCCGCCGTGCTCGCGGTAGGCAGCCGTGCGCTGGTTGCCGAGTCCAACGCGGCGGTGGTGAAGGAACTGCCGAAGGAAGTCGCCCAGCGCATCGAGCTGGTCGCCGACTGGAGCAGCACCGACAAAGTGTTCGACGCGATCCTGCACCACGGCGATTCCGATCAGCTGCGTGCAGTCTGCGAGCTGGCCAGCCAGCGCAAGGGCGCCATCGTCGGCGTCACCGGGCTGAACCGCGGGGAAACCGATATCCCGCTGGAGCGCCTGCTGATCGAGCGTGCCCTGAGCGTCAACACCGCTGCCGCCGGCGGCAACGCCAGCCTGATGACCATCGGCTGACGTCGATGCCGCAAGCGCCTGTCCGGGCGCTTGCGGCAAGCATTCGGCCGCTCCTGCGGCCATCCGGCCTGCCAGCCTTCGGGTGGGGCTACCCGCTCCCGGCAGGCCGTTCCCCTCGCGCGTTCTGCGCAATCCGTTTCGGGCACCACGCCCGGCACAACGGCGGAGCTACCCGCTCCGCCGCTTCCCCTTCCTCCAGGTTCAGGCCGGCGCCGCGGTACGGGTCAGCTGCTCCAGCAGTTCCAGGTCGGTACTCATGCCCGAGGTCTCGCGGATGCGCGCGAGGATCTGCTTCTTCAGCGCGATGAATTCCGCAGCCATCTTCATGTCCTGATTGCGCTCGGCGGGCAGCGGCACCTCGTAGACGCTGTCGATGCGTCCGGGGCGCGGGGCCATCAGCACCACGCGGCCGCCCAGGTAGATGGCCTCGTCGACGTCATGGGTGACGAACAGAATGGTGCTGTTCTCCAGCCGGTGCACGTGGCGGATCAGGTCGTGCATCACCTCGCGGGTCTGCGCGTCCAGCGCGCCGAAGGGCTCGTCCATCAGCAGGATCTGCGGCTTGGGCATCAGCGCGCGGGCTATCGCCACGCGCTGCTGCATGCCGCCGGAAAGCTGGCTGGGGTAGGCCTGGGCGAAGGCCGACAGGCCCATCAGGTTGAGCAGCGCATCGGCGCGGCCGCTGGCGACCTCCACGTCGGCGTCGCCGCGCACGGTGTCGGAGACCACCTTGAGCCGCCGGCAGAACTTGATGTTGTCCATTACCCGCAGCCACGGGTAGAGGCTGTAGTGCTGGAAGACCATGGCGCGGTCGATGCCGGGGCCGTCCACGGCGCGGCCGTCGACGAGGATTTCGCCGCCACTGTGGCGCTCCAGCCCGCCGATGCTGCGCAGCAGGGTGGACTTGCCGCAGCCCGAGGCGCCGACGAAGGTGACGAACTCGTTGGCGCGGATGTCCAGGCTCACGTCCTGCAGCGCCTGCACCTGGCGGCCCTGGCTGCTGAAGACCTTGTCGACGTGGCGAATGGCGATCTTGTTCTGGCTCATCAGGCTTACCTCTTCATCCAGGGAAAGGCCACTCGGCCGAGCCAGCGGAACGCCTGGTCGGTGAGCAGGCCGATGACGCCGATCAGCAGGATGCCGGCGAAGATCTTGTCGGTCTGCATGTAGCGCTGCGCCTTGAGGATGGCGTAGCCGAGGCCCGAGTTGGCGGCCACCAGTTCGGCTACCACCAGGTAGGTCCAGGCCCAGCCGCAGGTGATGCGCAGGGTGTCCAGCAGCGCCGGGCGCGCCGAGGGCAGCACCACCAGCTTGATGATTTCCGCGCGGTTGGCGCCCATGGTCTGCGCCGCCTCGATCTGCGCCATGGGTACGCGGCGCACGTCCTCGGCGACCATCAGCACCATCTGGAAGAAGGTGCCGATGAAGATGATCAGCACCTTGGAGCCTTCGTCGATGCCGACCCAGAGCATCACCAGGGGGATGAATGCCACCGCCGGCATGTAGCGGATGAAGTCGGTGAGCGGTTCGAGGAACGCCTGCACCGGGCGATAGGTGCCGATGTACAGGCCGATGGGCAGGGCGATGACTGCCGAGGCGAGGAAGCCGCCCATGACCCGATAGACGCTGATGGCGATATCGCCGACCAGGCCTTCGTCGCTCCACCAGTGGCCCAGGCGTGCGAGTACGGCGTCGGGGCTGGGGAAGAACATCGGGTTGGTCAGCCCCAAGGCGCCGCAGGCCCACCAGAGCACCACGGGCAGCAGCAGGCCTGCGCCGGCCAGTGCCCAGAAGGCGCCGCGCGGCAGGTCGCCGCGAATCACCCACCAGCGCTGGCGGGCAGGTTGCGTCACTGGGCGCGGCAGGGGTTGGTGGGCGGTCATGGCGTCACCTCCTCATCAGGGAACAGCGGTAGCTCGCAGGGTTGCCAGCCACCGGCGGGCGGTGTGGCGCCGAGGCTGTTGATCCAGCTGGCGTCGCGCAGCAGCTCGGGGTGGTCGGGGCCGGCCGTGGCGGGCAGCAGCGCGGCGCCGATGCGCGCGGGCAGGGTGGAGAGTTCGATCTTCCAGGGCGTTTCGCCACCGTGGTGGCGCCCGAAGGACAGCTCGAAATCCAGCAACTCCGGGTGGTCACCGTCCAACAGGGCGGCCAGTGAGTCGGCCATCGGCAATGCCTGGCGACGTCCGGCGGCGAACAGGAAGCAGTCACCGGCCAGCAGCAGGCAACCCTGCCTGCCGTCGGCGGCGCTCAACCACACGCCGCGATTGCGCCCGATGGATTCCGGCAGGCGCTCCCAGACTTCGTGGTAACTGCCATCCAGGCCGTCTTCCAGCACTTTCTCGCTGTTTACGAAGTGCATGCGGCCGATGTCCTCGCCGCCATTGGGCGGCTGGAAGTCGATTGCCCGGTGCCATTGGCAAATGTCGCCGGTGATCTCGGTGATGCCGGCGAATCCCGCCTGGGCGGCCAGTTCGCCGGGAGTCTGTGGCGCCGGCAGGGGAATGCGCAGGTCGGCGAACAGGCGCCCGGTCTGCAGCCAGTAGACGCGGGTGCTGGTGTCGTGGGTGCCGCCGGTGGTGGTCAGCAGGGTGCGTTGCCAGACGCCGAGGTAAGCGGGTGGCACAGCGGGAATGTTATTCAGGCGGGACATGCGGACTCCTCCCATTCGGCGAGTACGGCCTGGCTGCCTTGCACGCGACCGAACAGGCCGCCTTCCACCTCGACCATCGCCAGGGCGGCGGCATGCAGTTCGGCGCTGGGCGAGCCGCAGGCATCGCTCACCAGAGTACAGGCATAGCCCAGTTCCACCGCCGCGCGCAGGGTGGAGGAAACGCACACTTCGGTGGTCACCCCGCACAGCACCAGGTGGCCGATGCCGCGGCTGCGCAGTAGCAGGTCCAGGTCGGTGTAGGCGAAGGCGCTGTAGCCGGGCTTGTCCACCACCGGTTCGCCGGGCAGCGGGCACAGTTCGTCAATCAGGTCGTGGCCGTACTCGCCGCGCACCAGCAGGCGGCCCAGCGGGCCCAGGTGGCCGATCGGCGCACCGGCGAATTCGGCGCGGTGGCGCTTGCTGGCGTGCAGGTCGCTGAGGTCGGCGCGATGGCCTTCGCGGGTATGCACCACCAGCAGACCAAGACTGCGGGCGCTGTCCAGCAGCCGGGAGATGGCCGGAATCGGCGCGCGCAGGCGGTCGATGTCCAGCCCGGCTTGGTCGGCGTAGCCGCCGGGGGCGCAGAAGTCGCGCTGCATGTCGATGACGATCAGCGCAGTGCTCACAGGCGGAACTCCTTGCGCACGGCCTGGGCGATGCCGCCGACGATGTCGCGGGCCATGCGCAGGCCCTTGTCGGCGCTGGAGCCGCGCGCCGAGGAGAGCACGCCAGACGGCGGCACCCACTCGGTGCGGCTGGGGTACATGTCGTAGGGCGGGAAGTCGGCGGGGCCGTCGTCGGGGATCAGGTCCAGGCGCACGAGGTTGGGCAGGTAGTGCAGCATCAGCGAGGTTTCGATCACCGCCGCGTGCTCCAGGGCGAAGCCGGGGAAGCCGTCGGGGAAAACCTCGCTGAGCGTGGACTCACTGCAGAAGTCCCAATGCTCCAGGCGCATCACTTCCAGCGGGCTGGTCGAGCCCCGTTCGTGCAAGGAGAGCTCGCGCAGGGCGAGCTGGATGCCTTCGGTGACGAACCACTGGTTTTCGTAATGGCCGTCCACCAGTACCAGGCGGGTCACGCCGTGGCGGGCGAACTCGCGCACGGCGTCGCGCACCAGCGCAATCAGCGTATGCCCGTCGAGGCTGGTGGTGCCGCAGAAATGCTGGCCGCCGCCGCACTTGGGCTGCGACTTGTAGCCATAGGAGAGCGCGGGCGCGACCAGCCCGTCGACCTGCCGGGCGACGTCCTCGCACAGCGCGCTGGCCAGCAGCGCGTCGGTGCCCAGCGGCAGGTGCGGGCCGTGCTGCTCGGTGGCGCCGCAGGGCAGGAAGACCACGGGGGATTGCTCGCGCACCCGGCGCGCGTACTCGACCCAGCTGAGCTGGTCCATCCGGACAGTCATGATTCGGCCTCGCAGAGAGTGGGGGAAGGTTCGGGAGAAGGGCGCGCGGCGATCAGTGCCGCGGCCAGTACCAACGAGCCGCCGAGCCATTCGCGCAGGCCCAGCTCGCGCTCGCCGATCCAGGCGGCAGTGAGCACCGCCACCAGCAGTTCGATCACCACCAGCACTGCGGCGCGGCTCGCCTCGACATGGCTGAAACCGTATTGCGCCGCGCCCATGGCGGCCAGCCAGAACAGTCCGAAGCCCGCCAGTTGCAGCCACTGGTGTGCATTGACGGCCGGTAGAGGTGTGCTCTGCAGCCAGCAGAACAGGCCGCCCAGCACGGCGCTGCCGATGAAGCCGACTACCGCCTTGCTGGTCAGCGGCACCTGCTCGGCGGCGCGGGTGGCGAGGTTGTTCAGGGCGAAGGCAAAGCCGGCGGAGAGCGCCAGCCAGTCGCTGGCGCCCAGCGGGCGGAAGTTCTCGCGGCTGACACCCAGGGTCAGCGCGATGCCTCCCATGGCCAGTAGTAGCGCGCCGAGGCGTGGCGGGGTGAGGCGTTCGCCGAACAGCACGCGGCCGCCGATCAGGCCCCACACCGGTGCCAGGTAGAACAGCAGCATTGCCCGCACCACATCGCCCTCGGACAACGCGCCCACCAGCCCCGCGGTGGCCCAGCCACCGAACACGCCGATCGCCAGCAGCGCGCCACGCTGCGGCCACCACTGGCGGCGCTGGCGCAGTACCAGCGGAACGGCGACGAGGCTGAGCAGCCCGTAGGTGCAGAGCACCACCGGCATGCCGGACAGGCCCTGGCCGGCGAAGTGCGCCAGGGGTATCCAGCCCAGGCCCCAGAGGCTGGCGCCGAGCAGCAGGACGACTTCCGCGCGCATCACGCGCCCATCCAGGCGCCGCCATTGGCGCCGAGTATCTGTCCGTGGAAGAAACTGGCCTCGGGCGAGACGAGGAACAGCACGGCCGCTGCGATTTCCTCGGGCTTGCCCAGGCGCCCGGCGGGGATGGCGGTTTCGCGGGCGATCATCGCCTCGCTCATGTGTTCTACCGAGACCATCGGCGTGTCCACCGGCCCCGGCGCCACGCCGTTGATGCGGATGTGCGGGGCGAACTCGCGGGCCAGCGCCTTGGTCAGGCCGATCACCCCGGCCTTGGCCGCGCAATAGGCGGCGTAATGCTCGCGGCCGAGCTGGCCAAGTTCCGAGGCGATATTGACCACACAGCCATCCCCGCGCGCCTGCATGTGCGCCAGGGCGTGGCGGCAGCAGCGATAGACCGCCGTGAGGTCGACGCCGAGCAGTGCGGCCCAGTCGTCCTCGCTGGTGTCGAGAAAAGGTTTCTCCAGGATGATCCCGGCGTTGTTCACCAGGATGTGCAGGTCGCCCTCGGCAAGCACGTGGGCGAACAGGTCCTCGACCTGCTGCGGCACGGAAACGTCTGCCTGAGCCGCGTAGGCCCTTCCGCCCGAGGCGGCGATGCGTGCCACCAGCGCGGTGGCGGCTTCGGGTTGATCGAGGTGGTTGATCCATACCGTCGCACCGGCTCCCGCCAGCGCCAGGGCGGTGGCGCGGCCGATACCCTGGGTGGCGCCGGTGACCAGCGCGGTCTGTCCTTCGAGCGGTTTCATCAGTGCATGACCTCGCCATGGCTGACCGACAGCGCCTGACCGGTGAGGGCGGTGGCCAGCGGGCTGCCGAGGAACAGGAAGGTGCCGGCCAGGTCAGCCGGCGTCAGCAGTTCGGGCACTGCCTGGGCGGCGAGTATCTGCGCCAGTTCCTCGGTTTCGCTGCGCCCATTGGCGGCAGCCATCACCGCGAGCGAGCGCATGGCCGCCTCGGTGGCGATCCAGCCGGGGCACACGGCGTTGACGCGGATACGCCGTGGCCCGAGCTCCCACGCCAGCGAGCGGGTCAGGCCGATCACCGCGTGCTTGCTGGCGACATAGGCGGAAAAGCCCGGCACGCCCTTCAGGCCCCAGATCGAGGCCTGGTTGATCACGCTGCTGCCCGCCTTGAGGCTCGGCAGCAGGGCGCGGGTCAGGCGCAGCATCGAGGCGACGTTGTTGTCCAGCAGCGCCTGCCAGCGGCTGTCCGCTTCGCCATCCGGGTCGTCCAGCGGCGTGGCGTACTCGACGCCGGCGTTGTTGATCAACACGTCCAGCGGTGCGCCTTCGCGGAGTGCGACAAATCCAGCGATGGCCGCGCTGTTGCCCAGGTCCAGGGCGTGGCTGCGCACATCGCTCAGCGCGGCCAGCTCGTCGGCGACTGCCGCCAGGGCTGCGGCGTTGCGATCCAGCAGTTCCAGTGTCGCGCCCTGTTCGGCGAATGCCCGCGCCAGGCCCTTGCCGATACCGCTTCCGGTACCGGTGATGAGCACACGTTTGCCCCGGTAGTCGATCATGCTCAGACCGCCGTCAGGAAGGAGACGCCCACGGCGCCGTAGAAGCCGTCGGCGCGGTCCTTGCCTTCGGGCGCCACCTCGCCGTAATGGTCGTCGACCACGCGGCGCAAGCGGTGCCGATGGAAGCCCTTGAACAGCAGGTGCATCGGCAGGACCTGGGCGTAGCCGTCGCCATACAGCTCGTGGTGCAGTGTGCGCAGGCGGTACCAGGGCGCCACGGGCTTCTCGTGGTGGGCATTGTGGTAGGCGAAGTTGAGCAGCAGCAGGTCGAGCACCGGCCAGCGCACCGAGACCACGTTGGAGTAGGTGTTCATCTGCTCGTAGGTGCGGTCGCGGGACTTGTCGTCGGGGATCTTGCTGCCGTCCTCCAGTACCGCGAAGGCGTCGTAGGTGTGCTGGTAGGCGTCGGTGAAGCGCAGCACGATGATCATCAGCGTCCAGGCGACGAAGTACAGCACCAGCGCCTTGAACGACACTGCTGCAACCAGGCCGAACAGCACGCCGCGCACCAGCAGGGTCAGCGCCACCCGGCGGCGGTTGGCGCGGTGGCGCGGGTTGTCGGTGATGAAGGGCAGCAGGATCACGTAGTAATGCATGATCAGCTCCACCGCCGGCACGTAGGCCCATTCCGCGGCCAGTACCAGGCGGCGCGCCCAGCGCGGGCAGCGGGCGAGGAAGGCCTTGGTGTCGAAGGTGATCACGTCGGCGCGGTCGACGTGGTGGCGCATGTGCTTGCGGCGCAGGTCCTGGAAGCCGGCGTAGCAACTGCCACAGAGCCAGCTGCAGGCCTCGCCGGCCCAGGTGTTGTGCGCCGGTTTGGCGAAGATGGTGCCGTGGGCGAATTCGTGGATCAGGTAGGCCGCGACGATCATCGCGTGGCCCAGCAACAGGGTGCCGGCGGCGTTGAGCAGCCAGCTGTCGGCGAACAGCAGGGCGAAGCCGGCGGCATAGCCGCCAAAGGCATAGGCCAGTGCCAGGCTGTTGGGCAGTCGGCCATCGGCGTAGCGGTACAGGGACGCGGACATGGATACCTCCGTGAGCGCTCCCGCCGTCCCGGCGAGAGCGTCGGATGGGTGCCTTACTGGGCGAGGGCCTGGACGAATTGCGCGTCGAAGGTCTGGGCGAGGTCGGGGATCGCCGGGATCTGGCTGTTGTCCTTGAGCAGTTGGGCGATCACCGCGCCACTGCCGAAGAAGGAGCTGGTGGCGTCGGACTTCTCGAAGTTCTTGCCCATCTCCGCCAGCGGGATGTTGTAGACCCCGGCCATCTGCTCCTTGGCCTCGGCGGCGCTGACGCCCAGCACCTTGCCGATGATTTCGGCGGATTCGTCCGGGTGCGCCTTCATGTAGGCGAGGCCGTCGGCGTAGCCCTGGATCATCGCGCTGATCGCTTTCTGGCGTTTGCCGATCACCGCCTGGTTGAACACCAGCACGTCGGTGATCAGGCCCGGTGCGTCTTTGGACGAATAGACGACGTGGAACTTGTCGCCGGGCATGCCAAGGATCTGCGAGACATTGGGTTCGTAGGTCACGCCCACCGGCAGGCTGCCCGAGGCCATGGCGCCGGGGATGCCTTCAGGCGTCATGTTCACCGGGCTGACGTCCTTGTCGCTCAGGCCGTGGCTCTTGAGCGCGTAGGCGAGCAGGAAGTCGGAGGGCGACAGCGGGTTGAAGCCGATCTTCTTGCCCTTGAAGTCGGCGACCGATTTGATCGACTTGTCCGCGACGATGGCGTCGCCGCCGTTGGAGAAGTCGATGGGCATCACCACGCGGTACGGCTGGCCCTTGGCGACGCCGCCGACCACCTGGTCGTAGGTGAGCATGCCGCCATCCAGCGCGCCGCCGGTCATGGCGGTGGGGATCAGGGCGGGGTCGTTGAAGAACTGCAGCTCCACCTTGAGGCCGTGGGGCTTGTAGAGGTCGAGCTTGTCGGCGACGTAGAAGGGCGCGTAGCCGGCCCAGACGACGGTGCCGATCTTGAGCTTCTCGGCGGCTTGCAGAGTCAGCGGCACGACCCCGGCGGCAGCAACCAGACAGGCACCGAGCAGGGTCTTGCGCAGGGAACGCAGGGAAAGCGGCATGGTCATGGCATTGCTCCTAACGGTTGGAAATCGGCACGGGATGACATCACGTCTCCCGGGCTTTTCTCCCGCCGTGTAGCCCTGTCCCTAGGGCCGGAAAACTCTCGGACCAGACATCCCCTCACGGAGACCGGAACCCTAGTTCGCCTGTGGTGCAACTCCAGTGTGTGCCTTGCTGCGTTCGCTCACCCGGTGGCTACCTTGCCGTGGGCGATGCATCCCGTTGCAGGGGACAGAGCAATTGAAATGCCAGTTTTCGTGAAGCGGAAAAACCACTGGGGATTTCAATTGCTTAGCTGAAATCCCCAGTGGCAGGCAGGTGCCAGCCCTGATCGCGCTGGCACCAAGTCGATGCGCCTTGCCTTCTATTGAGGCATCAGGCGGTGCGCATGGTGGCGCGGCGCAGCGAGGCGGCCGCGGTGGCGACGAACAGGCCGGCGGCCAGCGCCAGTGCCACGGGCACGCCTTGTGGGCCGAGGTCCATCAGGCTGCCGCTGAGCAGGGGGCCAAGCAGGCTGCCGACGCCCCAGAGCATGCCGGCGGCGGCGTTGGCGGTAACCAGGTCGCGGCCGCGGAAGCGCTGGCCGATCAGCACCAGCGCCAGGGTGTAGACGCCACCGGCCACCGCGCCGAGCACCATCAGCGCCGGCCACAGCAGCGATGGCTGGCCGATCAGCCAGGGCAGGGCGAGGCCGATCAGCATGGCTGCCACGCCGCACAGCAGGTGCAGGCTGGAGCGGTCGAGGCGGTCGGAGAGCCAGCCCAGCGGCATCTGGAAGAGCATGTCGCCGAGCAGGATCACCGTCGCCATGAACGCGGCGATGCCCACCGCGTAGCCGTGGCTGGAGGCGTACACGGGGAAGAGCGACAGCACCACGCTGTCGAAGAAGGAGAAGAACAGCACGCCCATGCACAGCGCCGGCGCTACCCGCAGGAAGCCGGCGAGGGAGAAGCTGCGCGGCTCCTCGACGTGCTCGTGGATACCATCCTCGGGCATGGCGAAGGCCACGGTGGCCAGGGCGACCAGATGCCCGGCGCTGACCAGCAGCACCACCCACGGCGTCTGCGCGCCGAGCAGCGCCACCAGGGTCGGGCCGAGCAGCTGGAAGGCGGTGAAGCTGGTGGCGTACAGCGCAACGATGGTGCCGCGGTTGTGCTCGCCGCACAGCTCGTTGACCCAGGCCTCGCCGAGGATGATCGCGATGCCCATGCCGACCCCCAGCGCCAGGCGCGCGGCGGCCAGCGCCCAGAGGGAATGGCTGCTGAATTCGATGGCGACGGTGCTGGCGGTGCACAGCACGAAGCACAGCAGATACAGGCGGCGCCGACTCATCAGCTGGCAGGCACGGTCGACCAGGGTGGCGGCGAGGATCATGCCGGCCGCCGGTACGGCGGAGAGAATGCCGATCTGCAACGCGCTGGCGCCGTTGTCCAGCAGGCGCAGCGCCACCAGCGGCAGGGTGGCGCCCAGGCTCAGGCCGACGATGGAAACGGCGAACAGCAGCACCGCCAGCAGGGGCTTGTTGAGGGTGGTCGGGGTATTCATGGAAACCTTCTCTTGCCCGGGCGCTCAAGCGGCTGGGCATGCCAATGCAAACGAGCCCGCCGGGATCCACCGGTGGGCGCAGTCGAAATGCGGAATGACCGGCGCGAAGGCGCGCGGCGTCCGGCTCAGAGGCCGACGGGCGGGGAGAAGGTGAAGGCGAAGAGCACGCTGCGACGCAGGTTCAGCACGGCATCGACCTTGCGCACGCGCGGAGGCTCCCGCAGGAGGGCGAGCGAAGAATCGGCGAAGCGGCAGAACGGGGTCATGGTACGGGTGCAGCGCAGGAGGTAGGAAAACGCGCACTCTAGAGAGTGCGCGTCAGAGCGTCAATCTCGGCCCGCCGCGCGGTCAGCCATGCGCTTCGTCACCAGGAAACCTTTGCGTAGGATGGTGTGGAGCGCAGCGATACCCATCAAGGCTGTGTGCCGGCAGCATGGGTATCGCTGCGCTCCACCCATCCTACAAGGGTGCAGCCGTGATCAGCGACCGTAAACCGGGCTGCCTGCCGACACCTCCTGCGGCCTGCTGAGCACATCGCGCCCTGGCAGGAAGGTGCCGAATACGCGCTCCTTGCCCAACGCTTCGGGGAAGCCGCTTTCACGCCGATACGCCACGCGGCCATTGATCAAGGTGGCGTCTACCGCATCGTCGTTACGCTTCACCAGCCGCGTCAGCCCGATGACCTCCATGGGCGCCTCGCTGACTTCATCCAGCTCGTCGGTCAGCCCGGCCGGGTTGACCACCACCAGGTCAGCACGGTCGCCGACGCGGATGTAGCCGGCGTCGATCCCGGCGAAATCCGCCAGCTCGCCGGTCAGGCGGTGCACCGCACGGCCGGTATCCATGAAGCTGCGCCCGGCCAGTTCGGCATCGCGCACGTACTTGAGCATGCGCAGCGGGAAGTTGTACTGCGCGTGGGACGCCAGGTGTGCGCCGGAATCGGCGAAGCCCGGCTGGGTCCAGGGGCTGGCCAGCAGCTTGCCCATGATCTCCGGGCGGTGGTTGCCGTAGCAGGTGGTCCACTTGAGGTCATTGCGGTACTGGCCGGCCAGCTCGAAGAAGGCGTCCACCGGGTCCAGACCGCGCTCGCGGCCGATGTCCTCGAAATTGCGCCCGACCATCGAGGCGTCGGGGCACTCGCGCACCCAGCAGTCGGACAGGTTGCGGTGCCACAGGCCGAGGCTGAGGGTGGCCTTGATGTCCTTCTTGAAGCGCTCGCGGAAGGCCGGGTCCTGGATGCGCGTGTAGAGCTCTTCCGGGTCCTTGATGTCGCGCAGCACTTCGCCGGCGCCGAACTCCTCGAAGCCGTTCATGTTCAGCCCCTCGATGCGCACCACGAAAGGCGCCGGCAGGGTCTGCCAGCGGTAGCGGCCGCGCAGCAGGCGGTTGGCGACCCAGCCCGAGGCACGGGTGATGCGGTGCATGAACGGCTGCGACTTGAGATCCAGCGCGGTGAGCATCGAGCACTTCAGCGGCCGGCGGAACCAACCGTGGGCCTGGTAGAGGAAGGCGAACACGTTGATCTTGGTGACCGCGTTGGGCGCGCCCTGCATCAGCGCGTTGCGCCGGCGCAGCACGGCGAACAGTCGGGAGAACTCCTTCCAGCTGGCGAAGGTGGAAGGCAGCGGGCTGGACCAGGCGCGGTCGCCATCCATCTTGTCCAGGCGCGTGGTCATCACCGAAAGGCCGAAGCAACCGGCATCCAGCGCCTGCTCCAGCAGCTCTTCCATGCGTTGCAGCTCAGCCTCGCTGGGCTTGGCGCCGCTGATGGCACGCTCCAGGCCCATCACCGTGACGCGCAGCTCGGAGTGGCCGAGGAACGAGCAGAGGTTCGGCCCCAGCGGCTGCTGGTCGTAGAAGGCGCGATAGCCCTTGGCGTCCTTCCAGGTGCGCTTGTCGCGCAGGATCGGCAGCACCTGCTCGCGCGGCACGGCTTCCACGCGGGTGAACAGGTCGGAACAGTCCTCGGCCTCGCCCAGCACCATGCTGATGGAGCAGGAGCCAACGGACACGGTGGTCACGCCGTGGCGCACCGATTCCTTCAGCGCCGGGGCGGCGATGGCTTCGGCGTCGTAGTGCGAGTGGATCTCCAGGAAGCCCGGGGTGACCCAGCGGCCGCTGGCGTCGATGACTTCTGCGCAGCCGCTTTCGTCCAGCGGGCTGACGCTCAGGGTGTCGATACGTCCATTCTTGATGCCAACGTGGCGCAGGCTGCCGGGGGCGTCGCTGCCGTCGAAGTAGAGGCCGTTCTTGATGATGATGTCGTAGCTCACAGGAGACTCCAGGGCGACAGCAGGAGGACGCCGCTGACCAGCAGCAGGCAGTGGATGGCAAGGCGGAAGTGGCGTTCCTCAAAGCGCTGGTGCAGGCGCTCGCCGAGCCACACACCGAGCAGCAGCAGGGGGGCGTAGGCGAGCACCTGGGGCAGCGCCGGGCGCAGGCGGCCGTCGAAAAGGAAAGCCAGGGTCAGCAGGCCGTTGAGGGTGAACCAGACGCAGACCAGGGTCGCGCGCAGGCGGGTCTTGTCCAGCGATCGAGTCGCCAGGGCATAGACCAGCAGAGGCCCGCCCGAGGCGAACAGGCCGTGGCAGATGCCTGCGGCGCCAGTGGCCAGGCGTACCACCCAGTTCGGTGTCTGTGCGCGTGTCGGCGCACCAGCGCGCAGCCGCCACAGTTCACGCCCGGCGAACCACAGGATCAGCACGCCGAGGCCGCGCTTCAGGGGGAGTGGGTCCAGGTGCGGCAACAGCAGGTAGCCGATCAGCATGCCGACCAGCATGCCCGGCAGCACGGTGCGCAGCAGCAGGTGGGTATCGATCAGGCGATGGTGGCGCCAGCACAGGTAGCCGGTCATGCCGATGTTCAGCGGCACCAGCACCGGCAGCAGCGTCTCGATGGGCAGCAGCAGCGCGCCGAGCGACAGGGCGATCACCACGCTGCCGAAGCCGGTGATGGCTTCCAGGGTGTAGGCCAGCAGGATGAACCCGCCGAGGGCGATAGCGGGGGCGTTCACCGGCCTGCTCCGTGCACTGCCGCGACACCACTGTCACGCGGCTCGCGGCGGGCCCACCATTGCGCCAGGAGCAAGCCGGAGAACAGCTGCCAGCAACCCCAGAAGGCCGCGATCAGCAGCATGCCGCCGGCCTGCGGGAAGAAGGTGAGGATCAGCGCCATGCCCAGTGCGGAATTGTGGATGCCGCTTTCCAGGGTCACGGCGCGCACGTCGGCGTCCGGCAGCTTCCACAGTCGTGCGCAGGTGTAACCGAGCAGCAGCGCGGTGCCGTTGAGCAGCAGTACCAGCCAGAAGAACAGGTGGAAGTAGGCGATGAACTGCTGGAAGTTCTTGGCGAAGGCCATGCCGACGAAGCCCAGCATCACCAGCAGCGACAATTGCCGCATGGGTTTTTCCAGGCGCCGCGCCAGCTGTGGTTTGTGCTTGCCCAGGGCCATGCCCAGCAGCATCGGCAGGATCAGCACCAGCACCACCACGCCCACCAGTTCCAGCGGGTCGATGTGGATCTGCGTGAGGCGGTCGCGGGTCGCCGGGTTGAGGCCGGCGTAGAGGGCGAAGTTCAGCGGCGTGAAGAGGCCGGCGCTGAGGCCTGACACCGCCGTGACGCTGGCCGACACGGCAACGTTGCCGCGGGCCATCCAGGTCATGATGTTGGAGAAGGTGCCGCTGGGGCAGGTGGCGACCAGGAGCATGCCCAGCGCCAGTTCCGGGTCGATGGGCAAGAGGATGGTCAGCAGGCAGGTGGCGGCCGGCAGCAGCAGGAATTGCACCAGCATGCCGATCACCGGCGCCTTGGGCTGGCGCAGGATACGGGTGAAGTCGTCGCGGCGCAGTTCCAGCGAGACGCCGAACATCATCAGGGCGATGATGGCGTTCAGCGCGATCATCGAGCAGCCGGAGAATTCGAGATGGACTTCAGGCATTACCGTTCCCCCACAGCGTGAAGGTGGGGAATGACGAACGGAATGCAGCCGGCGGCACGGGCGCGGCTCCGGTGGGATTGGGCATGCAAGGCGACTCTTGTTTGTATTTATCGTTGTAATTGGCAAGCATAGGGCAGCGTTACCGCCCGGTAACGGCTCAATCGGGACCTTCGCCGGTTAATTCGGGACCATGCCGCACACTATTACCGTCCATTACGCCCAGGGCATCCTGCAGGCCGCCCAGCGCCTGGGGCTGCCGGTGCCTGCCGATCTGCAGGCGGCGAGCCTCGAACCGCGCATTCCCTTGCAGCGCCAGGACGCATTCTGGGAAAGCATCTGTGCCGCCTCGGGTGATCCGTTGCTGGGCCTGCGCCTGGGCAGTGCCCTGCAGGTCGGGCACCTGGACATGGTCGGCGCGCTGCTGATGAGCTGCGACCACTACGGCGAGGCGCTGGATGCCTTGCTCGAGTACTACCCGATCATCGCCGAAGGCAGCGAATTCCAGCGCGAGCAGGATGACTCGCAGGTGCGCCTGGTCTATCGGCCAAGCTATGCCGTGCGCCGTGAGGAACGTGTGGAGGCCGCCCTGGCCAGCCTGGTGCACCTGACCCGCTGGATCACTGGCGATCGCGTCAAGCCAAGGCAGGTGGCCCTGAGCCACGCTGCAAGGGGGGAACCTGCGCGTTACCGGGAGCTGCTCGGGTGCCCGGTCATCTTCGAGAGCGACGGCAATGCCCTGACGTTTGCCGTGGCTGATCTCGACGTGCCGCTGATCCAGGCCAACGCCGTGATGCGTGAGCACCTGCGCGCGCTGGCCGATGCGCAGCTGGAACGCCTGGGCGCGCAGAGCCTGGCTGCGCGTGTGCAGCAGTTGCTGCGGCAGAACCCACGCTGGGGCAAGGAGAAGGTCGCCGAGCAACTGGAGCTCAGCGGGCGCCACCTCAACCGCAAGCTGGCGGACGAAGGCAGCAGTTTCAAGCTGCTGCGCGAGCAGGTACTGCACGGCATGGCCGAACAGCTGCTGCGCGAATCCACGCGGCTGGGCGAGGTCGCCGAGCGCCTCGGGTTCTCTGACGAGAGCGCGTTTGCCAAGGCTTTCCGCCGCTGGAGCGGGATGACGCCAGGTCAGTTCCGCCAGGGCAACTGAAGCCTTTACTGGCGGTGACTGACTGCGGCGAGCGCCTGGCTTGCGGGCAGGTCGACGCGCGGAGGAACGACACGCTCGGGAACGTTACGCTGGTGCTCGATAACGCCGGTACCGGGCAATTTCGCCACGAAGAACTGATCTACGCCGAAGAACAGCAGGACCAGGGCGATGGCGCCGATCCAGCAGAGCACGTCGTAGTCCAGCGGCCAGCCACGGTGCTGGCGCTGTGAGCGGAGGGGAGGCTGGCTTTTCTTCATGGCGGTCACCGCGATCGGGTTGAGGGTCGCGAAGCCAGGGGAGTGCCTGGATTCGCTAAGCATTTTCCGATTGGCGGTGCTGCCGGTGATTCAGGGAGCTCTGTAGGACGAGTAGGAATTCCCTCTGTCTGAAAGTTCGCCGTAGCGCAGGACGTATGAGGTTCGACGTGATGCGCCGATGGACGTTACGCCGTCGCTGCGCAGGCGCCGCGTACTACCGCGAACGGTTGTACGCCCCGCGCGGCCGAAGGCTTCACGCCCCCGGTAGCGCCTTGTCCTTCGGCCAGAGCAGCCACAGCTGGCCATCCTGCTTCATGTGCCCGGCCAGCTCGCCGGCGGCGTCGCCGGTTCCCCAGAACAGGTCTGCGCGCACTTCGCCGACGATGGCGCCACCGGTGTC
The DNA here is from genome assembly GCF_029840045.1 of Pseudomonas sp. GD03903. Taxonomy (NCBI): domain Bacteria; kingdom Pseudomonadati; phylum Pseudomonadota; class Gammaproteobacteria; order Pseudomonadales; family Pseudomonadaceae; genus Pseudomonas; species Pseudomonas sp. GD03903. The sequence goes on from NZ_JAOCBT010000025.1 coordinate 84,175, forward strand.
CTGGGCAGCCACCGGGCGAACCACCGGTGCGCCGTCCGGGCGGGTGGTGGAAAGCCACATCAGGCTGCCCAGCGGGATCACCTTGCGGTCGATGGCCACGCTATAGCCTGGCGTCAGCGGCACGTTCAGCGAACCGCGCGGGCCTTCGTTGCTGTCTGGGCGCTGGCTGAAGAACACGTAGCTGGGGTTGCTCGCCAGCAACTCGTCGACGCGCTGCGGGTGGGCGCGGGCCCAGTCGCGGATGCGCGCCATGCTGACTTCTTCCTTGCTCAGCTCGCCCTGTTCCACCAGCCAGCGGCCCACCGGCTTGTACGGGCGGCCATTCTGCTCGGCGTAGCCCAGGCGCAGTTGGCGGCCGGAGGCCAGCTGTACCCGGCCGGAACCCTGGATCTGCAGGAACTGCAGGTCCATCTGATCGGGCAGCCAGGCCAGAATCGGCGCATTCACGCCGTCGCGGCGGATGCCGGCGGCATCGGCGTAGGGCACCAGAGTATTGCCTTCGAGCTTGCCGCGCAGGCGCTTGCCCTTGAGTTCCGGGTAGACGCTGTCCAGCGCGACGGTGATCAGGTCCTTCGGCACGCCGTAGACCGGTACGGTGTGCTGGGCGTCGCGCTGCTGGCTGCCACGGTAGACCGGCTCGTAGTAACCGGTGATCAGGCCGTTCCTGCTGCCCTCGGCGGATCGCAGCTGGTAGGGCTGCAGGTGGGCCTGCATGAACTGGCGGATTGCCGGGGCGGAGGCGGGCACGCTGGCGGAGTCGGCGCAGGTCGTGGCCCAGGTGTCATCCTTCTTCAGGCGTACCGCGCAGGCCGAGCGCCAGGCGCTGAAGCCTTGCACTACGTCGCTGTCGGCAGTCTGCGGCATGTCCGTCCAGGCGGCCTTGGAATAGGTGGGCGCCTGGGCCTCTTCGGGCTTTTTGCCGAACAGGCCGCAGCCCGAGAGCAGCGTGGCGAAACACAGGGTGGCAAGGAGAGGGCGGGTCCAGTGGCGGGGCAAATCGGTCACGGGCGAGTCCTGGCAGGCAAACGAAAGCCCGCTAGCTTGGGCAGACGCGGGGCGTGCGTCAAACGCATCGGTCGGATTTACACGCCTTGCAACGAATCCGCGGGCGGACCGGTAGAATGACGCTCTGATTCGACAGACGAGTGGTTAGAGCGTGGAGGCAAGGCAGGGTTTCGTCCTGACCCGACATTGGCGGGATACGCCCGAAGGCACCGAGGTGGGCTTCTGGCTGGCCACCGATGAGGGGCCCCGGCATGTGCTGTTGCCGCCGCAGAGCTCGGTGGCCTTCGTGCCGGCCGTACAGCGTGCGCGTGCCGAGAAGCTCCTGGCTGGCGAGCGCGGCGCGGAACTGCGCCCGCTGGGCCTGCGCGACTTCCAGCAGCGCCCGGTGCTGGGCTTGTACTGCCAGCAGCACCGCCAACTGATGAACCTCGAGAAAAAGCTGCGTGAAGCGGGTGTCGAAGTGTTCGAGGCAGATATCCGTCCGCCCGAACGCTACCTGATGGAACGCTTCATCACCGCGCCGGTGGCCTTCAACGGTGAGCCAGGCGAGGGCGGCAGTATCCTCACGACGCAACTGCGGCCCGCGCCGGAGTACCGGCCAAGGCTGAAACTGGCCTCGCTGGACATCGAGACCAACATCCGTGGCGACCTCTATTCCATCGCCCTGGAAGGCTGCGGCCAGCGCCAGGTGTACATGCTCGGCCCCGCCAACGGCATCGACGGCGAACGCGATTTCGAACTGGAGTACTGCGACAGCCGCGCCGCGCTGCTGGAGCGCCTGAACCAGTGGCTGGCCGAGCACGATCCGGACGCCATCATCGGCTGGAACCTGGTGCAGTTCGACCTGCGCGTGTTGCAGGAGCACGCCAAACGCCTGGAAATACCCTTGCGCCTGGGTCGTGGCGGCGACGAAATGGGCTGGCGGCAGCATGCCTCGTCCAATCACTTCTTCGCCGCGGCGGCTGGCCGGCTGATCATCGACGGCATCGAGGCCTTGCGTTCGGCGTTCTGGAGTTTCCCCTCGTTCAGCCTGGAAAGCGTCGCGCAGCAACTGCTGGGCGAGGGCAAGGCCATCGACAACCCCTACGACCGCATGGCCGAGATCGACCGTCGCTTCGCCGAGGACAAGCCGGCGCTGGCGAAATACAACCTCAAGGACTGCGAGCTGGTCACGCGCATCTTCGAGAAGACCCGCATCCTCGACTTCCTGCTCGAACGCGCCAGCGTCACCGGGCTGCCGGCCGACCGCAGTGGTGGTTCGGTGGCAGCCTTCACCCACCTGTACCTGCCGCCGATGCACCGGCTGGGCTATGTCGCGCCGAACCTTGGCGGCAGGGCGCCGGAGGCCAGCCCGGGCGGTTTCGTCATGGATTCGCGGCCGGGACTCTACGAATCGGTGCTGGTGCTGGACTACAAGAGCCTGTACCCGTCGATCATCCGTACCTTCCTGATTGACCCCGTAGGGCTGGTGGAAGGCTTGAGCGAGCCGTCCGACGAGGCCTCGATCCCCGGCTTCCGCGGCGGCCGATTTTCCCGCACGCAGCATTGCCTGCCGGCCATCGTCGAGCGCGTCTGGCAGGGCCGCGACGCCGCCAAACGCGACGGCAATGCGCCACTGTCGCAGGCGCTGAAGATCATCATGAATGCCTTCTATGGCGTGCTCGGCTCCAGTGGCTGCCGCTTCTTCGACCCGCGCCTGGCCTCGTCCATCACCATGCGCGGCCACGAGATCATGCGCCGTACCCGTGAGCTGATCGAAGGGCAGGGTCATCGGGTGATCTACGGTGACACCGACTCCACCTTCGTCTGGCTCGGCCGTGCCCATGACGAGGACGCCGCCGCCACGATCGGCAAGGCACTGGTGCGCCACGTCAACCAGTGGTGGGTCGAGCACCTGCGGGCGGAGTACGGGTTGGAAAGCGCGCTGGAAATCCAGTTCGAACGGCACTTCCGGCGCTTCCTGATGCCGACCATCCGCGGCGCGGAGGAGGGCAGCAAGAAGCGCTATGCCGGGTTGGTACGGCGTGACGATGGCAGCGACGAGATGGTCTTCAAGGGGCTGGAAACCGTGCGTACCGACTGGTCGCCGCTGGCCCAGCAGTTCCAGCAGGAACTCTACCTGCGCATCTTCCAGCGGCAGCCATACCGGGACTATGTGCGTGACTACGTTCGGCGCACCCTGGCGGGTGAGCAGGATGACCTGCTGGTGTTCCGCAAGCGCCTGCGCCGGCAACTGGGCGATTACCAGCGCAACGTGCCGCCCCATGTGCGCGCGGCACGCATCGCCGACGATTACAACGAGCGCCAGGGTCGCCCGCGCCAGTATCAGCGCGGTGGCTGGATCAGCTACGTCATCACGGTCAATGGCCCGGAACCGCTGGAGACGCTCAGCTCGCCGATCGACTACGACCACTATGTTAGTCGCCAGCTGCAGCCGATCGCCGACGCCATCCTGCCCTTCGTCGAGGATGACTTCAGTGCGCTGGTAGACCGGCAATTGGGGCTGTTCTGAAACGAAAAAGGCCGGCGAATGCCGGCCTTTCCTGTTCCTGCGGGCGCATCAGTCGCCGCGGTATTCGCAACCGCTGGTGCAGGTCTCGTGCACGCGAACCTTGGACAGTTCCGGTAGCAGCGGCTTGAGCTGTTGCCAGATCCAGCGGCAGAGGTTCTCGCTGGTGGGGTTTTCCAGGCCGGGGATATCGTTCAGGTAGTTGTGGTCGAGCTGGTCGTAGATCGGCTTGAAGATCTGCTTGATCTCGGCGAAGTCACGAATCCAGCCGGTATGCGGATCGACCTCGCCCTCGATGTAGATGGCGGCCCGGAAGGAGTGGCCATGCAGGCGGCCGCACTGGTGCCCGGCGGGGACGTGGGGCAGGCGGTGGGCGGATTCGAAGGTGAATTCCTTGAACAGTTCCAAAGTAGCGTGCTCTGTGACGATTGCCGGCCCGGGAACGGGCCGGCCGGAAAATGGGCGCACAGTCTATCACCATCACACCCGTCGAGCGGCTCGACCCGGCCAGCGGCTGGCTCGGTCGGGAAGCCCTCTGGCAGCGCCGGTTTGCTGGCATTGCGCGCACCAGGTGGATGCTCTCGGGCCTTGCACAAGCCGTGCATACCACCCGGAAACCCGACCCGGACAGCTGGTTTGTCGAGTTCCTCAGAATAGTCGCGCGGTCTGTCAGGGCATTCTGATCCTTCGCAAAAGGGCAAGAAATTAACCTTCCCGCCTCTGAAAAATTTCCCTGGTGAGGTTGGTTTCAATGGCAAGTCAAACAGTCAGTCTTGTTGCCGTATCCGAGAACGCAGCCAAGAAGATTGCGCTCAGGTCTGGCGGCAAGATCAAGGTACAAGCAGGCACCAAGTACCTACTGCAGACAGAGAACAGCCAGGTTGCCCCGGAAAACATCACGGTCAAGCGTATCGGCAAGGACCTGCTGGTTTCCTTCGAAGGCAGCGACAAACCCGACGTGACTCTCCAGGGCTTCTTCGCTGACGGCATGGCCAGCCACCTCTACGGCGTCTCCGAAGATGGCCAGTTGCATGCGTACTTGCGCACCGACGGCGAGGGCTTCTACGGCCCGCTGCTGATGGCCGACGGCGAGTCGGCGCCGATTGCCCTGGGTGGCGACGGCGTGGCCTACAGCGCCCCCCTGGTCGGCGAGACCGATGACAGCTCCGGCTTCACCCTCTGGCCCTTGCTGCTCGGCCTGGCAGGGGTCGGCGCCGCCGCCGCGATCATTCATCACAACCGGGATGACGGGCACAAGACGCACACCAGCCCCGCGCCGACCGATATCAAGGTCATGGACGATGTCGGCCCGATCCAGGGACAGCTGTCTAATGGCGACATCACGGATGATGCGCACCCGGCGATTTCCGGCAACGGCGTGCCCGGCGCGATCATCCATTTGTTCGACAATGGCCAGGAAATCGGTTCTACCACGGTAGCGCCCGATGGCACCTGGACCTTGACGCCAGAGCTTGCCGACGGCGAGCACAGTTTCGATGCAACCCAGGTAGTCCCTGGGCAGAAGCCCAGCGCTTCGGTCGAAGTGATCGACCTTATTGTCGACACCCTTGCCCCGGCCAAACCAACCATCGAGCAAGTGCTCGACGCGGTAGGCAGCATCCAGGGCCCTATCGCCAATGGCGGCGTGACCGATGATCCGGCTCCGACCCTGTCCGGCAAGGCCGAAGCAGGTTCGACCGTCACCCTCTACGACAACGGTGAGGAAATGGGCTCCGTGGTGGCGGACGGCAATGGCCAGTGGAGCTACACCCCGGCCACGCCGCTCAGCGAGGGTGAGCACTTGTTCACTGTCGACGCGACCGACAAGGCCGGCAACACCAGCGAGCCGTCCGACGTCTTCAGCATCATCACCGACTACACCGCTCCGGTAGCGACCCTGACCATCGATGTGGTCGCCGGCGACGACATCGTCAACCTGTTCGAATCAAAGGCTCAGCAGCTCATCAGCGGCAAGGCCGGTGGCGAGTTCCTGCCCGGCGACCTGGTGACCTTCACCTTGAATGGCACGACCTACAGTGCGGCAGTCAATGCATCGGGTGATTGGAAAGTGGCGGTGGCCGGCGCCGACCTGGCGGAAGACAGCAGCATCCACGCCACCCTGGTGGCCCACGATGCCGCCGGCAACAGCACCAGCGTCGTTGCGGATCACGCCTACAGCGTGGACCTCGATCCTCCCCTGGCAACGCTGGCGATCGATGTGGTGGCCGGCGATGACGTGGTCAACCTGTTCGAATCGCAGGTTCCGCAGCTCATCAGCGGCAAAGTGGATGGCGAGTTCATGCCCGGGGATCTGGTGACCTTTACCCTGAACGGCACGGCCTACAGCGCAGCAGTCAACGCCTCGGGGGAATGGAAAGTCACGGTGGCCGGTGCCGATCTGGCCAGGGACACTAGTATCCAGGCTACCCTGGTCGCCCATGATGCTGCCGGCAACAGCGCCAGTGTCGTGGCTGATCACCCCTACAGCGTGGACCTCGACCCGCCCGTGGCGACGCTGACCATTGACGTGGTTGCGGGCGACGACATCCTCAACCTGGCTGAGTCAAAAACCAGCCAGATCATCAGCGGCAAGGCCGGTGGTGAATTCCTTGCCGGCGACATCGTCAGCTTCACTCTCAACGGGCATGCCTATAGCGCCGCCGTCAGTGGCTCAGGTGACTGGAGTGTTTCCGTTGCCGGTTCGGACCTGGCCAAGGAAACCGGTATTCACGCCACCCTGGTGGCCCGCGATGCCGCCGGTAACAGCGCCAGCGTGGTGGCCGATCACGCCTACATGGTCGCCGTCGATCCCGGCACCACCACCCTGACCATCGACACCGTTGCCGGCGACGACATCGTCAACCTGGTCGAATCGCAAGCCAGCCAGCCTATCAGCGGCAAGGTCGTGGGTACCTACCTGGCCGGTGACCAGGTGACGTTCAACCTCAATGGCCACGCTTACAGCGCCGCCGTAGGTGCAGATGGCAAGTGGAGTGTCGCCGTGCCGGGCAGCGACCTGGTGGGCGACAGCGCCCACCAGATCAACGCCACCGTCATCGGTCACGACCTCGCCGGCAACGCCAACACTGCCACTGTCAGTCATGCCTACTCGGTAGACGTTACCCCCCCGGTAGCGACGCTGAGCATCGACAGCGTGACCAGCGATAACACCATCAATTCATCCGAGGCAGCCGGCAACGTCACGATCAGCGGCAAAGTCAGTGGGGAGTTCACCGCGAACGATCAGGTGAGCTTCCAGCTCGACGGCACCACCTACAGCACTACGGTAACAGCTAATGGTGACTGGAGCGTCTCCGTTCCGGGCAGCAAGCTGGTTGCCGAGAGTGGCCACAAGATCGACGCCAGCCTGGTCGCACATGATGCGGCGGGCAACGTAGCCACCATCAGTGCATCCCACCCGTATCTGGTGCAGCTCAACAGTGTGTCCATCACCAGCATGAGCAAGGATTCGGGTATCGACCTGGATCATGTCTCCGACTTCATCACCGCTGATGGTTCAGCAGGGCGCGGCGTCTACGGAACCTTGACCCAGGTGCTGACAGGTGAGCAGAAGGTGCAGATATCCACCGATGCCGGTGCCACCTGGAAGGACGCCCTGACCTCTGGCTTGAACTGGGTCGCAGCGGACACCAGTTCGCACACTTCCAGCTGGACCATCCAGGCTCGTATCGCGGAAAACGGCGTGGCCCAGGGCGATATGGCGAGTAAAGCGGTGACCTTCCTCGGTGTTGCTGGTGGCGCCCCGAGCATCACCAGCATCCCGGATGCCGATACCCTCTACACCACAGCGAAGACTGCCGATGGCAGCGACGTGCACGTTTCCCTGGCCGGCACCAATGCCAAGGCCGGGGACACCTTGCACATCGTCTGGGGTGATACTTCTTATGATCAGGTGCTGACTGCCGCTGACATCACCTCGGGAGCTGTATTGGCCAAAGTGCCGGCGCAGCAGACCACGACCCAGGGTGGCCAGTGGGACTTCGCAGTCACCGCGCAGATAGTCACCGTGGAAGGGCAAATCAGTGCCCCGAGTTCGGCAGTTCAGATCCATGGCGAGGGCTGGACCACGCTGGCGATCGACGACCTGAATCGTGATCTCATCACGATGGGGGGGCAATCGGTCTACCAGGGTGGCGGCGTTACCATCACTTCGGACACGACCTTGCACCATCGCGTGCAAGGCGGCACGGGCAATGCGGGTCTGGTACTGGATAACTCGTCGGTCGGGAATACTTCCCACTATGCGCAGATCAGCTTCACTCAAGCGGTGGAGAGCTTCTCCGTAAATATCAGTGCGCTGCAAAACAAGTATGGTGGCTCGCGTGTGGTGGTCTATGACACGCAGGGCGAGGTGTTGTCCGACAGCCACGCGCTGTCCGATGGGACGGGGGGAACCTCCGAGTCCACGCTTTATAGCTATGCAGCCCCACTCGGTCGCGATATCGGCATGGTGATGATCTATGGCGATGGCACTGATGGGGGAGGAGGCGCAGGTGGCATCGTCCTGGATACTCTCCAGTTCAAACAGACCCAACACGCCCCTGGCTTCAACGACACCTTCACCAATGAAGTCGGTATGACCGGTACCTTCCATAGCGAGGAAGGCCATTTTACCGTGGCGCCGACTGGTACGGTCTCCATCCGCAGTGCTGACGAGCACAACCTGGACGGGGCCTACATGTACATTGGCTCAGGAACCAGTGCGATCGGGGACTCTTCCGCCAGCTTCATCTTCGATCAGGCGGTGCAGTCCATCTCCTACAGCCTGTGGGGCCTTGAAACCCAGCAGAGCATTCCGGGCAACTATTCGAAGCTCGAGGTGTACGACACCAATGGTGCACTGATATTCACCCGTAACGTAGTCAACAATGGTGGCTCCACCTACAACTACGAGCAGGTGTCCTACACCGCGCCTGAAGGTCTCGGCATCGGCAAGGCAATTGTCTACCAGGATCAGAACGCCTGCCTGCTGGATAACTTCACCAGCGTGTTGGCACCCAGTGCGCCATCGGGCCAGAAACTGATCGATCACGACTGGGAGACTTACTTCGATGAAGTCAGTGTCACCAAGGGGGTGATTTGGCAAGGCCAATCCTTTGCGACAGGCGCCTTCAGTGGCGGTACCACGTTGGAGGGTTATCACAGCGATGCAGGTGGTTTTATCGTCAATGGGAGCGCTGCCAAGGAAGCTGCTGCCAGCAACCTCTGGGCGAACGCCACCAGTGGCTCCATGTATGTTGCAGATGCCGCGACGGCAGTCGTGACCTTCGATTCTGCGCGCTCCAAAGTTGAGCTCGGCGTCACGGGTATTGAAATTACGGCGGGTAATCATGCCGTTCTCAATATCTACGATACCGGCGGAAACCTGCTGGAGACGATCCGCATGTCAAACCCCAGCGGGACCTACGACATTCAATCGTTTTCCTACGATGCGCATAGCAACATGATCGGCAGCATCGAAATCATCGGTGATAGCGGCGGCACACATATCACCAGTATTTCGTCCTCGGTCACCCAGGTAACGGCGGATAGCGACGTCATTTCGATGGCGGTCGATCCGATGACCTACTTCGCCCAGGAATCAGCCCATATCTTCGGCAGCGCCGGGCTGGACACCCTGAAGCTGACCGGCGCAAACCAGGTCCTGGACCTGACCCAGCTCACGGGTGACAACGGTCAGGCCAAGATCAGCAGTATCGAGAAGTTCGACATCACCGGCACAGGCAACAACACGCTGAAGCTCTCGCTCAATGATGTGCTGCATCTGGGTGAGACGGACATGTTCCGCAAGGATGGCAAGGTGCAGGTGATGGTAGACGGCGATGCCGGCGACAAGGTGGAACTGCATGGTCTGCACGACCATGGAAGCTTCTCTGGGACCTGGCAGAGTACTGGCACTGCGGACATCGGTGGCGTGACTTACCACGTGTACAACTACAGCCAGCTGGACGCCGAAGTGCTGATCAAGGAAGCCATGACCGCCAGCATCGTCTGATGCACGTCATGAGCAGAATCGAGATATCCGTCTCTTCCCCCTCTGCGGAAATCGGGCCGTCGGACGAGCCACCCGGATGACCGGCCGGCCACCTCCGCCTTTACCAATTGACTGCTCCGCCCAGATCGGCGGAACTCACCAGAGAACTGTTCAAATGACTTCGATTACTTCCCCAAAGGGCGTTGCGAAAGCCAACCGCCAATGGCCCCTGGCGTTGGTGACCCTTGCTGTACTGACCAGCTTGCATGCGCCGCTTTCCGGCGCGACCGAAACCAACCAGAGCATCTACGGCGAGACCTACCAGAAGGTTGAAAGCGTCGCTCCCGAACAAGCGCAGATCGTCATGTACCGCGGCCAGGACGCCGGCAAGGAAGCCGCGCATATCTACCTCGACGGCCACCTGCAAAGCGCTCTGATGCCTGGCGGTTACACCGTGTTCTGCACCCCGGCGGGTGAACATTCGCTGGAGTCCTTCATCGGCGATGCGCCGCTGTACGTTGGCAAGCGCAAGCAGGCAACCTACGCCAAGCTGGGTGGTGGGCAGACCTATGTGCTGGAGGCCCCGGTGGCTGCTCATCAGAGCATTCCCATCGTACACACTGGTAAGGACGCCCAGCAGAGCCTGCAAGGCCTGCGTCGGCAAGTCCACGTCATCAGCCGCGCACCTTCCGTGGTGCCGTGCCAGACCGAAACCAAGCTGAGCCTGCGCAGCGACGTGCTGTTCCACTTCGCCAAGGGCGGCTACAACGACCTGACCGCCGAAGGCCGCAGCCAACTGGGCCAGGTAGTACAGGAAATCCAGCAGCAGCCCGGGCGCATCAGTGGCATCGAAGTGATCGGCCACGCCGACCCGATCGGCAAGGCCCAGGCCAACCAGACCCTGTCGCAGCAACGCGCCGAGACTGTGCGCCGTGTGCTGCTCGAGCAGGGCGTGCAGAGCCAACTGGTGCACGCCAGCGGCCGTGGCAGCTCCGAGCCGGTGGTGCAGTGCAACAGTGGTTCGCGCAGCGAGAAGATCGCCTGCAACGCGCCGAACCGCCGCGTGGAACTGGTGATCCAGGGTACTCAGAACGGTGATTGAGAATGGCCCGGTGAGACGGTTCGGATAATTTGTTTTCCGAGCTGTCTCCGGGGGAAAGGTAACGCTCTCGATTTGCCAGGATTTCGCTGTCTGGAATTCAACGAAGTGGCAAGTTTGATTTAACAGGCTGAGTGTTTTGACTGTTTAATGGCGCGCCACGCTGAATCTTTCCGTATATGCAGGACTTCTTTTTCTTCTATTTTCCAAATAAGGATGAAGGCTTGGGTTTTGAATTAAATCAGAAAAGCTTACATCTTTGTCGGAGCGTTCCGATATTCCTGGGTTGGGCATGAAATTAAATTGATCACCTCGTACGTTTTCCCTACAGAGGTGGTGTTTAAATGGCAAGTGAAACTATTGGTCTAATCGCCGTTACCGAACATGCAGCCAAGAAGATTGCGCTCAGAACTGGCGGAAAGATCAAGGCACAAGCCGGTACCCAGTACCTTCTGCAAGTGGAAAACACTCAGGTCGCTCCGGAGAATGTCACCGTCAAGCGAGTTGGCAAGGATTTGCTGGTCTCTTTCGAAGGCAGTGACAAGCCCGACCTGACCCTTCAGGACTTCTTCGCCGAAGGCATGGACAGCCAGCTGTTTGGCGTTGCTGAAGACAACCAGCTCCATGCGTATGTGCGCACCGATGGTGAGGGTTTCTACGGCCAACTGATGCTGGCCGACGGCGAGATGGCTCCCATTGCCCTGGGTGGCCCCGCGCTGGGCACGGCGCCGCTGGTATCTGACATCGAGGATAGCAAGGGCTTCCTGCTGTGGCCGCTCCTGGCGGGGGCAGCAGTGATTGGCGCGGTGGCCGCCAGCCAGAAGCATGATGATCATCACCGGGTGCATGTGCCGGCCGACCCCAGCATCGACCGGGTAATCAATAACAACGACCCGGCTCAACCGCTCGACGTCGCCAAGGACGGTTTAACCAATGATTCCACCCCCGTCATCGTTGGCAGCTCGGAAGCGAACACTATCGTTCATGTCTATGACCATGGCGTCGAGCTAGGCAGCACGACGGCTGCCGCCGATGGCAGCTGGTCGTTCGAGGTCCCGGCGGACAAGGCGCTGGCGGATGGCAGCCATGATTTTACCGCCATTGCCGAGACGCCTGCCGGTACCCGCAGCGGCCCCTCCAACGACTATCCCATCCACGTCGACAGCCTGCCGCCGAGCGCCCAACTGACCATCGACGTGGTCGCCGGCGACGACATCCTCAACCTGGCCGAGTCGCAAACCAGCCAAACCGTTAGCGGCAAGGCTACGGGAGAGTTCCTGGCCGGCGACATCGTCAGCTTCACTCTCAATGGGCATGTCTACAGCGCCGCTGTCAGCGCTTCCGGCGATTGGAGTGTGGAGGTGGCAGGCGCCGACCTGGCAGCCGAGACCACCATCCACGCCACCCTGGTGGCCCATGATGCCGCCGGTAACAGCGCCAGTGTCGTGGCCGATCACCCCTACAGTGTGGACCTCGATCCCCCCGTGGCGACGCTGGCGATCGACGTCGTCGCTGGCGATGACATCCTCAACCTGGCCGAGTCAAAAACCAGCCATATCATCAGTGGGAAGGCTACTGGGGAATTCCTGGCCGGCGACCTGGTGACCTTCAGCCTCAATGGCACCGAGTACAGCGCGGCGGTCAATGCTGTCGGCGACTGGAGTGTTTCCGTTGCCGGTTCGGACCTGGCGGCCGAGACAACAATTCACGCCACCCTGGTAGCCCACGATGCCGCCGGCAACAGCGCCAGTGTCGTGGCTGATCACCCCTACAGTGTGGACCTCGATCCCCCCGTGGCGACGCTGACCATTGAAGTGGTGGCTGGCGACGATGTCGTCAACCTCGACGAATCCAAGGTAAACCAGACCATCAGCGGCAAGGCCTCCGGCGAGTTCCTGGCCGGCGACCTGGTGACCTTCAGCCTCAATGGCACCGAGTACAGCGCGGCGGTCAATGCTTCCGGCGATTGGAATGTGGAGGTGGCAGGCGCCGACCTGGCAGCCGAGACCACTATCCACGCCACCCTGGTGGCCCACGATGAGGCCGGTAATAGCGCCAGTGTCGTGGCTGATCACCCCTACAGCGTGGACCTCGATCCCCCCGTGGCGACGCTGACCATTGACGTGGTCGCGGGAGACGACATCCTCAACCTGGCCGAGTCAAAAATCAGCCAGACCATCAGCGGCAAGGCCGGTGGTGAATTCCTTGCCGGCGACATCGTCAGCTTCACTCTCAATGGGCATGCCTATAGCGCCGCCGTCAGTGGCTCGGGTGAGTGGAGTGTTTCCGTTGCCGGCTCTGACCTGGCCAAGGAAACCACCATCCACGCCACCCTGGTGGCCCACGATGTCGCCGGCAACAGCGCCAGTGTCGTGGCCGATCACCCCTACAGCGTGGACCTCGATCCCCCTGTGGCGACGCTGACCATTGACGTGGTCGCGGGAGACGACATCCTCAATCTGGCCGAGTCAAAAACCAGCCAGATCATCAGTGGCAAGGCCGGCGGTGAATTCCTGGCCGGCGACATCGTCAGCTTCACTCTCAACGGGCATGCCTATAGCGCCGCCGTCAGTGGCTCGGGTGACTGGAGTGTTTCCGTTGCCGGTTCGGACCTGGCCAAGGAAACCACTATCCACGCCACCCTGGTGGCCCATGACGTCGCCGGCAACAGCGCCAATGCCGTGGCCGATCACCCCTACAGCGTGGACCTCGATCCCCCCGTGGCGACGCTGACCATTGACGTGGTCGCGGGAGACGACATCCTCAATCTGGCCGAGTCAAAAACCAGCCAGACCATCAGCGGCAAGGCCGGCGGTGAATTCCTGGCCGGCGACTTGGTGACCTTCAGGCTCAATGGCACCGAGTACAGCGCGGCGGTCAATGCCTCGGGTGCCTGGAGTGTTTCCGTTGCCGGCTCGGACCTGGCGAAGGAAACCACAATCCACGCCACCCTGGTGGCTCACGATGCCGCCGGCAACAGCACCAATGTCGTGGCCGATCACCCCTACAGCGTGGACCTCGATCCCCCTGTAGCGACGCTGACCATCAACGTGGTCGCCGGTGACGACATCGTCAACCTCGACGAATCCAAGGTAAACCAGACCATCAGCGGCAAGGCCACTGGCGAGTTCAAGGCCGGCGACATCGTCAGCTTCAAACTCGACGGCACCACCTACAGCGCCGCTGTAGCGGCCAATGGTGACTGGAGCGTCGCGGTTCCGGGCAGCAAGCTGGTGGCTGAAACCAGCCACAAGATCGATGCCACCCTGGTCGCGCACGACGCTGCCGGCAACGTCGGCAACGCCACCGCCAGCCATGCCTACAGCGTGATCACCGACCCAGGCACTACCACCCTGACCATCGACATCGTCGCCGGCGACGACATCGTCAACCTGGCCGAGTCGAAGACCAACCAGACCATCAGCGGCAAGGTTGTGGGCACCTACCTGGCGGGTGACAAGGTCACCTTCACCCTCAACGGCCACGCCTACAGCGCCAGTGTGGCGACCGACGGCAAATGGAGTGTCAGCGTTCCGGGCAGCGATCTGGTGGGTGACAGCGCCCGCTCGATCAACGCCACCGTCATCGGCCACGACACCGCCGGCAATGCCAGTACTGCCAGCGCCAGCCATCCGTACAGCGTAGAAATCACACCACCGACGGCGACGCTGACGATCAACGTGGTTGCCGGTGATGATGTCGTCAACCTCAACGAGTCCCTGCAGAACCACACCATCACCGGGGGATCGAGCGGAGCGCGAGCCGGCGATATCGTCAGCATCGTGACCGACGGCACCACCTACAGCACCACCGTCAACGCCTCGGGCAACTGGAGCATCGCCGGCGTACCAGGCTCGAAACTGGTGGCCGATGCCGACCACGTCATCGACGGCAGGATCATTGCCAGTGACGCCGCGGGCAACACCAGCGAAGCGACCGCCACTCATGCCTACGCAGTGCATACCGCGGTGCCGGATATCTATCTGTACATCGACAAGATCACCGGCGACGACATCATCGACGCCAGTGAAGCGGCCACCAGCCAGCCCATCACCGGCACCACCACCGGGACCAACCCCGGTGATGTGCTCAAGCTCACCCTCAACGGCGTGGTCTACAGCACCACCGTCAATGCTTCCGGTGCCTGGAGCGTCACGGTGCCAGGTTCCGAGCTGGTGGCAGACGCAAACCACCGCGTCGCCGCTGAGGTGAAGAGCACCGACCAATGGGGCAACAGTGCCACCACCACGGCCAGCCATAACTACGTGGTAGAAATCCTCTCCACCAAGCCGACCATCGACGAGATCTTCGATGATGTAGGCCTCATCACCGGCCCGATCGCCAGAGGCGGCATCACCGACGACTCGAAGCCGGACCTCTCGGGCACTGCCGACGCCAACTCCACCGTGGCCATCTATGACAACGGCGGCAAGATCGGCAGCACCACCGCTGACGGCAACGGCCAATGGACCTTCACCCCGACCACGCCGCTCAGCGAAGGCAAGCACGACTTCACCGTCGATGCGACCAACGCCGCTGGCAGCACCAGCGACAAGTCCGACGTCTTCACCATCATCACCGACTACGCCCCGCCGGTGGCGACCCTGAGCATCGACGTGATCGCCGGCAACGACCTGATCAACTACGCCAAGTCGCAGACCGAGCAAACCGTCAGCGGCAAGGCCGGTGGTGAGTTCACCAGCGGTGACGTAGTCAGCTTCAGCCTCAATGGCCACGCCTACAGCGCCGCCGTCAACGCCTCGGGCACCTGGAGCGTCGCAGTCGCCGGCGGCGACCTGGCCGCGGCCGACAACATCCAGGCCACCCTGGTGGCCCACAATGCGGCCGGCAACAGTACCAATGTGGTCGCCAACCACGGCTACAACGTGGACCTGGTTTCCACCACCCCGGTGATCACCTCGGTCTACGACGCCGTCGGCGACAAACAGGGCAACCTGGTTCC
>NZ_JAOCBT010000026.1:0-87744 GCF_029840045.1 Pseudomonas sp. GD03903
TGCGGGTCACGGTCGACGCCGACCACTTCTTCGAACAGCCCCTTCTCGCGGATACCCTTGGCGAAGGAGCCGCCGATCAGGCCGAGCCCCACCACGACGAGGCGGCGAAGCTTGTGCGGCTGAACATCAGGCACGGGCGAGCACCTTCGCCAGCGCTTCGAGGAAGCGAGCGTTCTCGGCCGGCAGGCCGATGGAAATGCGCAGGTGCTGTGGCATGCCGTAGCCCCCCACCGGGCGGACGATCACGCCTTCGGCGAGCAGCGCCTGGTAGATCGGGCCGGCATCGCGCTTGAGGTCCACGGCGATGAAGTTGCCCTTGGAGGGAATCCAGTGCAGGTCCAGGGCGCGCAGGCCGCTTTCCAGCTGGGCCATGCCCTCGTCGTTGATCCGCTTGCCTTCGGCCAGGTACTGCGCGTCGTCCAGCGCGGCGCAGGCAGCGGCCAGGGCCAGGCTGTTGACGTTGAACGGCTGGCGTACGCGGTTGAGCACGTCGGCGACCTGCGCCGAGGAGATCGCGTAGCCAACGCGCAGGGACGCCAGGCCGTAAGCCTTGGAGAAGGTGCGCGAGACCAGCAGGTTCGGGTAGCGGGCCAGGTACTTCAGGCCGTCCGGCAGCTCTTCACCTTCGGCGTACTCGATGTAGGCCTCGTCGAGTACTACCAGGACGCTCTCCGGCACCTGCGACAGGAAGCGCTCCAGCGCGTCCGGGCCGAACCAGGTACCGGTGGGGTTGTTCGGGTTGGCGATGAAGACCACGCGGGTGTTGGCGTCGATGGCCGCCAGCATGGCTTCCAGGTCATGGCCCCAGTCTTTCGCCGGCACGACCTTGCCCTGGGCGCCGACGGCCTGGGTGGAGATCGGGTAGACGGCGAAGGCGTACTGGCTGAACACGGCATTCAGGCCAGGCGCCAGATAGGCACGGGCAACCAGGTCGAGAATGTCGTTGGAGCCGTTGCCCAGGGTGACCTGCGCGGTTTCGACGCCACAACGGGTAGCCAGGCGCGACTTCAGCTCGAAGCCGTTGCCGTCGGGGTAGCGGGTCAGTTCGGCCAGTTCGGCGCGGATGGCGTCGAGGACTTTGGGGCTCGGGCCCAGCGGGTTCTCGTTGCTGGCCAGCTTGACGATGCCGGCGGGGTCGAGCTTCAGCTCGCGGGCCAGTTCATCGACCGGCTTGCCCGGCACGTAGGGGGAAAGCTTCTGCACGCCCGGCTGGGCCAGGGCAAGGAAATCACACGACATATCAAGGCCTCAGGCTACAGGCCTCAGGCTGCAGGCTTAGACGCTCTTCACCGCCTGTAGCCCGCAGCCTGGAGCCGGCCGCCGTAATTAAAGAACCGCTTTCGGATACGAGCCCAGCACCTTCAGGGCAACGGCTTCGCTGTTGATCTTTTCCAGCACGTCCTTGATCAGCGGGTCCTTGTGGTGGCCGACGAAGTCGATGAAGAACACGTAGGTCCACTTGCCGCTGCGCGACGGACGGGTCTCGATGCGGGTCAGGTCGACACCGTTGCTGTGGAACGGCACCAGCAGCTCGTGCAGCGCGCCCGGCTTGTTGCGCATGGAGACGATGATGGAAGTCTTGTCATCGCCGGTGGGCGGCACTTCCTGGTTGCCGATCATGAGGAAGCGCGTGGAGTTGTCCGGGCGGTCCTCGATCTTCTCGTGCAGCTTGTCCAGGCCGTAAAGGCTGGCGGCCATGTCGCCGGCAATCGCCGCGCTGTTCCACTCGCTCTTCACCCGCTTGGCGGCATCGGCGTTGCTGGAGACCGCCACGCGCTCGACGTTCGGATAGTGCGCGTCCAGCCACTTGCGGCACTGGGCCAGGGACTGGGCATGGGAATAGATGCGGGTGATGTTGTTGGTCTTGGTGTTCTCGCCCACCAGCAGGTGGTGGTGGATGCGCAGCTCCACCTCGCCACAGATCACCAGATCGTGCTCGAGGAAGCTGTCGAGGGTGTGGTTGACCGCACCCTCGGTGGAGTTCTCCACCGGCACCACGCCGAAGTTCACCGCACCGGCGGCAACTTCGCGGAACACTTCGTCGATGGCGGCCATCGGTGTGCTGATCACCGCGTGGCCGAAGTGCTTGAGCGCCGCAGCCTGGGTGAAGGTGCCTTCCGGGCCGAGGTAGGCCACTTTGAGTGGCTGCTCCAGGGCCAGGCAGGAGGACATGATCTCGCGGAACAGACGCGCGACTTCCTCGTTGTCCAGCGGGCCCTTGTTCAGCTCCATGATGTGCTTGAGCACCCACGCCTCACGCTCGGGCCGGTAGAACACCGGCTTCTCGCCTTCGGGCAGGGCGGCCATCTTCACGCGCGCCACGTCGGTGGCGCAGCGCGCACGTTCGCTGATCAGCTCGAGGATCTTCTCGTCGAGGCTGTCGATGCGTACGCGCAACGCCTTGAGCTGGTCAGCGTCGCTCATCAGCCGTGCTCCTTCTCGAACTCGGCCATGTAGCCGACCAGGGCTTCGATGGCGTCCAGGCCCAGGGCGTTATAGATGGAGGCACGCATGCCGCCCACCGAGCGGTGGCCCTTGAGGTTGAGCAGGCCGCGCGCGTCGGCACCTTCGAGGAAGGCCTTGTCGAGCTTCTCGTCGGCCAGGCGGAACGGCACGTTCATCCAGGAGCGGGCGCTGGGCTGGATCGGGTTGGTGTAGAAGTCGCTGCTGTCGATGAAGCCGTACAGCATGTCCTTCTTGGCACGGTTGCGCTGCTCCATGGCATCGACGCCGCCCTGCTCCTTCAGCCACTGGAAGACCAGGCCGGAGAGGTACCAGGAATAGGTTGCCGGGGTGTTGTACATGGAGCCGTTATCGGCAGCGACCTTGTAGTTGAGCATGGTCGGGCAGATGCTGCGGGCGCGGCCCAGCAGGTCTTCGCGAACGATGACGACCACCAGGCCGGACGGGCCGATGTTCTTCTGCGCGCCGGCGTAGATCAGGCCGAACTTCGACACGTCGATCGGGCGGGAGAGGATGTCCGAGGACATGTCCACCACCAGCGGGACATCACCGACTTCCGGAATCCAGTCGAATTCCAGGCCGCCGATGGTCTCGTTGGACGCGTAGTGCAGGTAGGCCGCGTCCTTGGACAGGTTCCACTCGTTCTGGCCGGGGATCGCGAAGTAGTCGTACTTGGATGCGCTGGCGGCGACGTTGACGTTGCCGTAGCGACGAGCCTCTTCGATGGCCTTCTTCGACCAGATGCCGGTTTCCACGTAGTCCGCCACGCCGTCTTCGGGCAGCAGGTTCAGCGGAATCTCGGCGAACTGCTGGCTGGCGCCGCCCTGCAGGAACAGCACCTTGTAGTTCGACGGCACGCCCATCAGGTCGCGCAGGTCCTGCTCGGCCTTCTCGGCGATGGCCACGTAGTCGTCGCTACGGTGGCTCATCTCCATGACCGACAGGCCCTTGCCCTGCCAATCCAGCAGTTCGGCGCGGGCGCGCTCCAGTACCTCGGTGGGAAGCGCCGCGGGACCGGCGCAGAAGTTAAAGGCTCGCTTGCTCACATCCACTCTCGCTATCAGTCTTCGCTGGCCTGCGGGGCTTCTTCAGCCGCAGCTTCGCCTGCTTCTTGGTTCTCGTCCGCCACTTCGCCGTCGACGATCTCGCCATCGATGACGTCGTCTTCCACGACAGTCGGCTCCTGCACCCGCTCCAGGCCTACGACGGTTTCGTCGGCAGCCAGCTTGATGAGGATCACGCCCTGGGTGTTACGGCCCGCACCGCGGACTTCGTCGACACGGGTACGCACCAGGGTGCCCTGGTCGGAGATCAGCATGATCTCCTCGCCGTCCAGCACCTGCACGGCGCCTACCAGGTTGCCGTTACGCTCGTTGATCACCATGGCGATCACGCCCTGGCCGCCACGACCGCGACGCGGGTAGTCGGCCAGCGGGGTGCGCTTGCCGTAACCGCGCTCGGAGGCGCTGAGGATCTGCGCTTCGCGGCACTCGGGGATCAGCATGGAAATGATCCGCTGGCCTTCGCCCAGGCGCATGCCGCGCACGCCACGGGCGTTACGGCCCATGATGCGCACCTTGCTTTCCTTGAAGCGGATCACCTTGCCGGCGTCGGAGAACATCATCACGTCCTTCGAACCGTCGGTGATGGCGGCGGCGATCAGCGAATCGCCCTCTTCCAGCTTCAGGGCGATCAGGCCGTTGGAACGCGGCTTGGTGAACTGGATCAGCGGGGTCTTCTTCACGGTGCCTTTCATGGTGGCCATGAAGATGTACGCGCCGGTCGGCTCATCCTGGCTGAAGTCGGCGTCGTCGCCCTCTTCGGCCTCTTCGGCTTCCACCACTTCGGCGACCTGCTCGGCGACCACGTCGTCATCGTCGTTCTCGTCACCGGCGAACTGGGCGCGCACGGCTTCCAGGTCGATCTGCAGCATCGCGGTGATGCGCTCGCCTTCGTCCAGCGGCAGCAGGTTCACCAGCGGACGGCCACGGGCGGTACGCGAGGCTTCCGGAATCTCGAAGGTGCGCAGCCAGTAGACCTTGCCCTTGCTGGAGAACAGCAGCAGGGTGGCATGGCTGTTGGCGACCAGCAGGTGTTCGATGTAGTCCTCGTCCTTCACGCCACTGGCCGACTTGCCTTTACCACCGCGACGCTGGGCCTCGTAGGCGGCCAGCGGCTGGGACTTGGCGTAGCCGCCGTGGGAGATGGTGACCACGCGCTCTTCTTCGGTGATCAGGTCGGCGATGGTCAGGTCCATCTGCGACGCGACGATCTCGGTGCGGCGGGCATCGCCGAACTCGGCCTTGACCTTCTCCAGCTCCTCGCGGATGACTTCCATCAGGCGCTCGGGGTTGGTCAGGATGCGGATCAGCTCGCCGATCAGGGTGAGGATTTCCTGGTACTCGGACAGGAGCTTCTCGTGCTCCAGGCCGGTCAGGCGGTGCAGGCGCAATTCCAGGATGGCCTGGGCCTGTTCCGGCGACAGGAAATATTTGCCGTCACGCAGGCCGTACTGCGGATCCAGGTCTTCCGGACGGCAGGCATCGGCGCCAGCGCGCTCGACCATGGCTTCCACCGCGCTGGATTCCCAGCCGGTGGCGATCAGGCGCTCCTTGGCCTCGGCCGGGGTCGGCGAGGTCTTGATCAGCTCGATCACCGGGTCAATGTTCGACAGGGCGACCGCCTGGCCTTCGAGGATGTGGCCGCGCTCGCGGGCCTTGCGCAGTTCGTAGACGGTCCGGCGGGTCACCACTTCACGGCGGTGACGGATGAACACCTCGAGCATGTCCTTGAGGTTCATCGTGCGCGGCTGGCCATCGACCAGGGCCACCACGTTGATGCCGAAGACGCTCTGCAGCTGGGTCTGGGCGTAGAGGTTGTTGAGCACGACCTCGCCCACTTCGCCGCGGCGCAGCTCGATGACCACGCGCATGCCGTCCTTGTCGGACTCGTCACGCAGCTCGGTGATGCCTTCGATCTTCTTCTCTTTCACCAGCTCGGCGATCTTCTCGATCAGGCGGGCCTTGTTCAGCTGGTAGGGCAGCTCGGTGATGATGATCTGCTGGCGGTTGCCGCCCTTTTCCATGTCCTCGATGGTGGCGCGGGCACGGATATAGATGCGGCCACGACCGGTGCGGTAGGCCTCGATGATGCCCGCACGGCCGTTGATGATGCCGGCGGTCGGGAAGTCCGGACCGGGGATGTACTGCATCAGGTCGTCGATGGACAACTCGGGGTTGTCCATCAGCGCCAGGCAGCCGTCGATCACCTCGGTGAGGTTGTGCGGCGGAATGTTGGTCGCCATGCCCACGGCGATACCGCTGGAACCGTTGACCAGCAGGTTCGGGATCTTGGTCGGCATGACCGCCGGGATCTGCTCGGTGCCGTCGTAGTTGGGCACCCAGTCGACGGTTTCCTTGTCCAGGTCGGCCAGCAGCTCGTGGGCCAGCTTGGACATGCGCACTTCGGTGTATCGCATGGCCGCGGCGTTGTCGCCGTCCACCGAACCGAAGTTGCCCTGGCCGTCGACCAGCATGTAGCGCAGCGAGAAGGGCTGGGCCATGCGGACGATGGTGTCGTACACCGCGGTGTCGCCGTGCGGGTGGTACTTACCGATCACGTCACCGACCACACGGGCGGATTTCTTGTAGGGCTTGTTCCAGTCGTTGCCCAGTTCGCTCATGGCGTACAGGACGCGGCGGTGCACGGGCTTCAAGCCATCGCGTGCATCGGGCAGGGCACGACCGACGATCACGCTCATGGCGTAATCGAGGTAGGACTGTCGGAGTTCGTCTTCGATGTTGACCGGGAGGATTTCTTTGGCCAGTTCGCCCATGAGAAGCCTGGTTCCTTTTTCAAATGGGTCTCCGTCATGCCCGTCCTGGGCCTGGCGGAGCGCGGTGCGCTATCAAAGCGCCACCGACTCTCTACAAATCAACGACTTGGCCGTTGATCCGCGATGCTGTGGGGGCCGGAAAAATGCCCCATCAAGAACCGTCGGAGCTTACCACAAGCCAGGGTCAAACCCTACCCTCGCCCAAGCCCCTCGATGAATTGCCGCAGGCCCCGTCAATGCAGGCGCTTGCGGCTCATCAGCTGGGCCATGCGCTCGGTGTCCGGACGCTCGACGACACCGCGCTCGGTCACGATGGCATCGATCAGGTCCGCGGGGGTCACATCGAACACCGGGTTGTAGGCATCCACATCAGCGGCGATGCGTTTGCCACCGATTTCCAGGAGTTCGCGACCGTCGCGCTCCTCGATCGGGATGTCCTCGCCGCTTTCCAGCCCCATGTCGATGGTCGAACTGGGCGCCACCACCATGAAGCGCACCCCGTGGTGCATGGCGTTCACCGCCAGCTGGTAGGTGCCGATCTTGTTGGCCACGTCGCCGTTGGCGGTAATGCGGTCGGCGCCGACGATGACCCAGGTGATGCTTTCGGTCTTCATCAGGTGCGCTGCAGCGGCGTCCGCATTCAGAGTGACCGGTACGCCCTCGTTCGCCAGTTCCCAGGCGGTGAGGCGCGCGCCCTGCAGCCAGGGGCGGGTTTCGTCGGCGTAGACGCGTTCGATCAGCCCTTCCAGATGCGCCGCGCGCAGTACGCCCAACGCGGTGCCGAAGCCGCCGGTGGCCAGGGCGCCGGTGTTGCAGTGGGTGAGGATCTTCTGCGGGCCGCCGTGGTGTTTGCGGATCAGGTCCACGCCCAGCTGCGCCATGGTCAGATTGGCCTCGCGGTCGCTTTCGTGGATCGCCACGGCCTCGGCCTCCAGCAGCGGCAGAGGGTCTTCACCGGGCTTCAGGCGCTCCAGGCGGTCGCGCATGCGATTCAGCGCCCAGAACAGGTTGACCGCCGTCGGCCGCGATTCGGCCAGCACGGTGAAGTCTTCTTCCAGCGCCGTGCGCCAGTCGCCGCCGGCGGCCACGCGGGCGCGCAGCCCCAGCACCAGGCCGTAGGCAGCGGCAATACCGATGGCCGGCGCGCCGCGCACGACCATCTGGCGGATGGCATCGGCAACGCCGTCGGCGGTTTCATAGGACAGCCAGGTTTCCTCCAGCGGCAGCAGGCGCTGGTCCAGCAGTCGGAGAGTGCCCTTGCGCCAATCAATGGCCGTTACCCGTTCGGCCGCCAACAGTCGCTCACGCATGGAACACCTCTTCAATTCGAATGGAATCGCGGGCCTATCCCGGCCCCCAGGACATCGCCCCGCCCAGGCGGGGAAAACAGCCGAGTATACCGAGCCTGTGGCGGTGGCGCTCGGCTATACTCGGGCCCTTTATCATCGCGCCCAGGATGCGCTTCATGCCCACCGCCAAAGTCCCGCTCGACCTGCTGCTCTTCCCCACCTGGATCGTCCCCGTGGAACCCGCCGGCATCGTCCTGCGCGATCATGGCCTGGGCATCCGCGATGGCCGCATCGCCTTGCTCGCCCCGCGTGACGAAGCCATGCGCCACCCCGCGACGGAGACCCGCGAGCTGCCGGGCATGCTGCTCTCCCCGGGCCTGATCAATGCCCACGGCCACGCGGCAATGAGCCTGTTCCGCGGCCTGGCGGACGACCTCGCGCTGATGACCTGGCTGCAGGAGCACATCTGGCCGGCGGAGGCCAAGTGGGTCGGCGAGGACTTCGTTCGCGACGGCACGGAGCTGGCCATCGCCGAACAGCTCAAGGGCGGCATCACCTGCTTCTCGGACATGTACTTCTTCCCGCAGGTTGCCTGTGAGGTCGTGCACAAGGCCGGAGTTCGCGCGCAGATCAGCGTGCCCGTGCTGGACTTCCCGGTGCCCGGCGCCCGCGATGCCGATGACGCCATCCGCCAGGGCCTGGCGCTGCGCGACGACCTCAAGCACCACCCACGCATCAAGGTCGCCTTCGGCCCGCACGCGCCCTACACGGTCAGCGACGACAAGCTGGAAAACATCCTGATGCTCGCCGAGGAACTGGACGCCGGCATTCATATGCACGTCCACGAGACCGCCTTCGAAGTCCAGCAGGCGCTGGAGAAGCACGCCGAACGCCCACTAGCCCGCCTGCACCGCCTGGGCCTGCTCGGCCCGCGCTTCCAGGCCGTGCACATGACCCAGGTGAACGACGAGGACCTGGCCATGCTGGTGGAAACCAACAGCTCGGTGGTGCACTGCCCGGAATCCAACCTCAAGCTGGCCAGCGGCTTCTGCCCGGTGGAGCGCCTGTGGCAGGCCGGTGTCAACGTCGCCATCGGCACCGACGGCGCGGCCAGCAACAATGACCTCGACCTGCTCGGCGAAACACGCACCGCCGCCCTGCTGGCCAAGGCCGTGGCCGGCCAGGCCACCGCGCTGGATGCCCACCGCGCCCTGCGCATGGCCACCCTGAACGGCGCCCGCGCGCTGGGCATGGAGCAGGAAACCGGCAGCCTGGAGCTGGGCAAGTCCGCCGACCTCACGGCTTTCGACCTCTCTGGTCTGGCCCAGCAACCGGTGTACGAGCCAGTTTCCCAGCTGATCTATGCCAGCGGCCGCGACTGCGTGCGCCACGTCTGGGTCGGCGGCAAGCAACTGCTGGACAACGGCAAGCTCACCCGCCTGGACGAAGAACGACTGATCGCCGTGGCCGGCGAGTGGGGCCGCAGGATCGCCGGCGCCTGAGCCCTGGCCCTGCTTTCGCAGCGCCGGCTCGGGCCGCCGCTGCGACAATCTGTCATGCCGCGCCCCATCCATTCCATGAAGCTGGCATCATAGTCAGTCTTCGTTTCCGGCTTTTTGATCAATAGGGACACCATGAGCAACGTCGACCACGCCGAGATCGCCAAATTCGAGGCCCTCGCCCACCGCTGGTGGGACCGCGAAAGCGAGTTCAAGCCCCTGCACGACATCAACCCGCTGCGGGTCAACTGGATCGACGAGCGCGTCAGCCTCGCCGGCAAGAAGGTGCTCGACGTCGGCTGTGGTGGCGGCATCCTCAGCGAAGCCATGGCCCAGCGCGGCGCCACCGTCACGGGAATCGACATGGGCGAAGCGCCCCTGGCGGTCGCCCAGTTGCACCAACTGGAGTCCGGCGTGCCGGTGGAATACCGCCGCATCACCGCCGAAGAACTGGCCGAGGAGATGCCCGAGCAGTTCGATGTAGTGACCTGCCTGGAAATGCTCGAGCACGTGCCGGACCCCGCCTCGGTGATCCGCGCCTGCTACAGGATGGTCAAGCCCGGCGGCCAGGTGTTCTTCTCCACCATCAACCGCAACCCGAAGGCCTACCTGTTCGCCATCGTCGGTGCGGAATATGTGATGCGCCTGCTGCCGCGCGGCACCCACGATTTCAAGAAGTTCATCCGCCCCTCCGAGCTGGGCGCCTGGTCGCGTGATGCCGGCCTGGCAGTCAAGGACATCATCGGCCTGACCTACAACCCGCTGACCAAGCACTACAAGCTGGCCAACGACGTCGACGTCAACTACATGATCCAGACCCTGCGAGAGGAGTGAATCGCATGCTCAGAGCGGTTCTCTTCGACATGGACGGCACCCTGCTGGACACCGCACCGGACTTCGTCGCTGTGTGCCAGGCGATGCTCGTCGCCCACGGCCGTGCACCGATCGACGACCAGCGCATCCAGGACGTGGTCTCCGGCGGCGCCCGCGCCATGGTCGCCGCGACCTTCGACATGGACCCGGAGGCGCCTGGCTTCGAGACCCTGCGCCAGGAGTTCCTCGACCGCTACCAGGAGCATTGCGCCGTCTTTACCCGCCCCTATGACGGCATGGCGGAACTGCTTGAGAGCATCGAGCACTCGCGCCTGATCTGGGGAGTGGTGACCAACAAGCCGGTGCGCTTCGCCGCGCCGATCATGGAACAGCTGGGCCTGGCCGAGCGTTCCGCGGTACTGGTCTGCCCGGACCACGTGACGAAGAGCAAGCCGGACCCGGAAATGCTCCTGCTGGCCTGCAGCCAGCTGAATATCGACCCGTCCGAAGTACTGTTCATCGGTGACGACCTGCGCGACATCGAATCGGGCCGTGCCGCCGGGACCAAGACCGCGGCGGTGCGCTACGGCTACATCCACCCGGACGACAACCCTGCGCACTGGGGCGCCGACGTCATCGTCGACCATCCCCGCGACCTGCTGGCGGTTCTCGACCGCGCGCTCTGCAGCTGCTAGCGCAGCGGCGGCAGGCGGCAGGCGGCAGGCGGCAGGCGGCAGGCCAGAATGATGTCCCGTATTTTCTATAAACCTGCAGCCTGAAGCCTAAAGCCTGCAGCCCTCCGAAGGAGCCCCCATGTTCGATTATTCCGCCCGCCCCGACCTGCTCAAGGGTCGCGTGATCCTGGTGACCGGCGCCGGCCGCGGTATCGGCCGGGCCGCCTCGCTGGCCTTCGCCGCCCACGGCGCCACCGTTTTGCTGCTGGGCAAGACCGAGGACTACCTCAACGAGGTCTATGACCTGATCGTCGCCGCCGGCCACCCGGAACCGGTAGTGATCCCGCTGAACCTGGAAACCACCCTGCCGCACCAGTACGACGAGCTGGCGGCCATGGTCGAGCAGGAGTTCGGCAAGCTCGACGGCCTGCTGCACAACGCCTCGATCCTCGGCCTGCGCTCACCCATCGAGCAGATTTCCACCGACAACTTCACCCGCGTCATGCAGGTGAACGTCAACGCCATGTTCAGCCTCACCCACACCCTGCTGCCACTGCTCAAGCTCTCCGAGGATGCCTCGGTGGTCTTCACCTCCAGCAGCGTCGGGCGCAAGGGTCGCGCCTACTGGGGCGCCTACGCCGTGTCGAAGTTCGCCACCGAGGGCCTGATGCAGGTGCTGGCGGACGAGTGCGAGGACATCACCCGCGTACGCGCCAACAGCGTCAACCCCGGCGCCACCCGTACCGCGATGCGCGCCCACGCCTACCCTGGCGAGAACGCCTTCAATAATCCGCTGCCCGAAGACATCATGCCGGTCTACCTGTATCTGATGGGACCGGACAGCAAGGGCGTGAACGGCCAGGCCTTCAACGCGCAGGACTGATTTCGACCCCGCACATGCGGTACTGACGTGCCAGCGGTGTCGGCCTGCAGCCCAGCAACGACGCCGCCTCCCGCCATTTTTCTGGCTCCACCTCGTCTCCCCTTCCGGCAAAGTGCCACTATTTCGCCAGACTTCTGGCGAAACCTTCCCCCTCCCGGGAACCCTGACCACCATCGGTCGGTCAATACCGCGTCTTTTCAGGCCTTTCCGCGCCCTGGCACGGAAATCGCTCTGTCCCTGCAAACGCCGTAAAAATGGTCACCGCCATGGTTCCTCCCAAGCAGTCCAACACCATCGATTTCGATGCTGCCAAGCTCCAGCGCGCAGCCAGCCAGGACAGCCGCACTCTTTCGCGGAGCCCGCTGGACCTGCTGGAGCTGCGCCAACAGCTGAACCTGCAATTGCAGGTGAGCCTGGAGGCTGACCGCATCCTTGCGGTGTTCTTCCGCGAGATCCAGCAGATGCTGCCGGTGGAGTACCTGGCCTATTTCCACGCTGGCGCCGACCTGCGCCTGGAGTTCGGCGAAGCAGCCAAGCATTGCGCCGACTACCGCCTGACGCACGCCAGCGAATACCTCGGCGAAATCAGCTTCCGCCGCGCGCAACGCTTCTCCGAAGGTGAACTTGCACAGCTTGAATCGCTGATGGCCTGCCTGCTCTACCCACTGCGCAACGCCCTGCTCTATCGCGCCGCCGTACAGTCGGCGCTGCGCGACGCGCTGACCGGCACCGGCAACCGCATTGCCATGGACCAGACCCTCGGCCGCGAGGTCGAAGTCGCGCGACGCCATCTGCTGCCGCTGTCGATCCTCATGCTCGACCTCGACCATTTCAAACTGATCAACGACGAGCACGGCCACAGCGTCGGCGACGACGCCTTGCGCGCCGTGGCCACGGCGCTGAAGAACAGCCTGCGCAACGTCGACATGGTGTTCCGCTTCGGCGGCGAGGAATTCCTCGTACTGCTCTCCAACACCCCCGGCGCCGCCGCGGTGCAGGTGGGCGAACGGCTGCGCACTGCCGTGGAGGAGCTGAACCTGGCCGCCGGCGGCAAGCGCTTGCCGCTGTCCATCAGCCTGGGCTGCGCGACGCTCAATGGCGGCGAGTCGGTGGATGACCTGCTGCGCCGCGCCGACAGCGCGCTTTACGAAGCCAAGCGCGACGGCCGCAACCGCCTGGCCTGCGCCAGCTGAGCCATCGAAAGCCCCCGTAGGAGCGAGCTTGCTCGCGAACGGACTTCCCGGCAGCTCTGGCGTCAAGCGGGTTCGCGAGCAATAACTAGGCGTCCCCCTCGCTCCTACAGAAGACTTCCGGTAAATCGCAGGCAAGAAAAAAGGGCTCCGAGGAGCCCTTTTTCTTTAGCGCTGACGCTTAACGCTTGAAGCCCGGACGCATGCCGTCACCGGCAGCCTGCGGGCGGCGCTTGGCGATCGGCTTGCGCACCGGCTTGCCGGGACGCTCAGCCAGCGGGGCACCCTTCTCACGCGCCGGACGGTCGCTCGGCGCCTTGCGCGGCGCGCGGCCTTCACCGGCATCGCTACGCGGGCCACGGGCCGGACGATCAGCACCGTCGCGCGGTGCGCGAGCAGGACGCTCACCACCCGCATCACGCGGCTTGCGCGGGGCGCGGCTGTCGGCCGAATCGCTGCGCGGGCCACGGGCCGGACGGTCACCGGCATCACGCGGAGCGCGAGCGGGACGCTCACCACCGGCGTCACGCGGCTTGCGCGGGGCACGGCTGTCAGCAGAATCGCTGCGCGGGCCACGGGCCGGACGATCACCGGCATCACGCGGAGCGCGGGCCGGACGCTCATCACCATCACGCGGGGCACGAGCCGGACGCTCACCAGCTGCCGGGCGCGGAGCACGCTGCGGCCGCTCGCCTTCGGCGCGCTCGGTGTGGGTGCGCGAACCACGGCCGGGACGCTCGCTGGGCGCGAGCTTCTTGCCGAGCTTGCGCTCCTGGCGCTCGACCTTTTCCTTGGTCTTGGTGGAAACGGCCGGCAGGGCGACCGGGGTCAGGCCGACTTCCTCGCTGAGGATGTCCAGCTCGCGCTGGCCCATTTCACGGTAGCGACCCATGGTCAGCTCGGAGGTCAGGAACACCGGTCCGAAGCGCACGCGCTTCAGGCGGCTGACGATCACGCCCTGGGATTCCCACAGGCGACGAACCTCGCGGTTACGGCCTTCCATCACCACCACGTGGTACCAGTGGTTGAAGCCTTCGCCGCCGGGCGCTTCCTGGATGTCGCTGAACTTGGCAGGGCCGTCTTCGAGCATCACGCCGGCTTTCAGGCGTTCGATCATCTCTTCGTCGACTTCGCCGCGCACGCGCACAGCGTATTCGCGGTCCATCTCGTAAGACGGGTGCATCAGGCGGTTGGCCAGCTCACCGTCGGTGGTGAACATCAGCAGGCCGGTGGTATTGATGTCCAGGCGGCCGACGTTGATCCAGCGGCCACTGCGCAGACGCGGCAGGCGGTCGAACACGGTCGGACGGCCTTCCGGATCGTCGCGGGTGCAGACTTCGCCCTCGGGCTTGTTGTAGATCAGGACGCGGCGCACATGCTCTTCGATCTTCTCGCGCTTGAGCAGGCGGTCATCGACGGCGATGGCATCGCGGTCGCCCACGCGCTGGCCAAGGGTGGCGACGGCGCCATTGACCTTGACCCGGCCTTCCTCGATCCAGGCCTCGACGTCGCGGCGCGAGCCCACGCCCATGCGGGCCAGGACCTTCTGCAGCTTTTCGCCTTCCGGAGCGGGGGTCAGTTCGGTGTTTTCGTGCTGGTCGTTCATCTCGGCACCTCCCGGTGTGTCGTGCAACGAAGAAAAAGGTCGCGCATCATACGCGCTTGTGCGCGGCAAAGCACCGCCCGCAGTCGGGAAAGACTAGTCGACTTACAGGGGAATGAAGCCATGCAGCACGAAGACGACTTCACCGGCGCCAAGCTCGCGCTGTTCCACGCCGGTCAACTGGTGGTCTACAAGCGCGACGACAAGCCCGGCATTCCCTACCCCGGCTGCTGGGACTTCCCCGGCGGCGGCCGCGAGGCCGGCGAAACTCCGGCGCAATGCGCGCTGCGCGAGTTGGAGGAGGAATTCTCCCTGCGCCTGGACGAACGACGCATCGAATGGCAGCGCCGCTACCCCGCCACCCACGGCCCGGCGCCCTGGGCCTGGTTCCTGGTGGCGCGGCTGCAGCAGGCGGAGTTCGAGGCCATCCGTTTCGGCGATGAAGGCCAGTACTGGCGCCTGATGCGCGTCAGCGAATACCTCGCCGAGGAACAGGCGGTGGATTACCTGCAGGAGCGCCTGCGGCATTTCCTCGCAGGCCGCATGGACATCGCCTGAATCCGCGCGCCGGGCCGCTGATACGCATTTGAGCGGCCCATCTGAATCTGTTTCCCCCGCCCGCATTTTCCTAGATTGCCCGCTCACCGGGGCGCCCTGGTTTTTCTCCAGCGCTGCGCCCGGACGTTCTGTCACAAGCGGGAATCCAGCATGAACACGAGAAGCACGGAGCAGGCGTACAACTACAAGGTGGTTCGCCAATTCGCCATCATGACGGTGGTCTGGGGCGTCGTCGGCATGGCCATGGGGGTACTGATCGCCTCCCAACTGGTCTGGCCGCAACTGAACCTGGACCTGCCATGGACCAGTTTCGGGCGCCTGCGCCCGCTGCACACCAGCCTGGTGATCTTCGCCTTCGGCGGTTGCGCGCTGTTCGCCACCAGCTACTACACGGTGCAGCGCACCTGCCAGACACGGCTATTTTCCGACAGCCTCGCGGCCTTCACCTTCTGGGGCTGGCAGGCGCTGATCGTGGTGATGATGATCAGCCTGCCGCTGGGCTACACCACCACCAAGGAATACGCCGAGATCGAGTTCACCGGCGCGGTGTGGATGGCGATTGTCTGGGTCGCCTACGCGGTGGTGTTCTTCGGCACGCTGATGAAGCGCAAGACGCCGCACATCTATGTGGGCAACTGGTTCTTCGCCGCCTTCATCCTGGTCACGGCAATGCTGCACATCGTCAACCACCTGGCCATTCCGGTGGACTGGTTCAAGTCCTACCCGGTCTACTCCGGCGCCACCGACGCCATGGTGCAGTGGTGGTACGGGCACAACGCGGTGGGCTTCTTCCTCACCACCGGTTTCCTCGGGATGATGTACTACTTCGTGCCCAAGCAGGCCGGGCGCCCGGTGTATTCCTACCGGCTGTCCATCGTCCACTTCTGGGCGCTGATCACCCTGTACATCTGGGCCGGCCCGCACCACCTGCACTACACCGCCCTGCCCGACTGGGCGCAGAGCCTGGGCATGGTGATGTCACTGATCCTCCTGGCGCCGAGCTGGGGCGGGATGATCAACGGTATGATGACCCTCTCCGGCGCCTGGCATAAGTTGCGCACCGACCCGATCCTGCGCTTCCTCGTGGTCTCCCTGGCGTTCTACGGCATGTCGACCTTCGAGGGCCCCATGATGGCGATCAAGACCGTCAACGCCCTGTCTCACTACACTGACTGGACCATCGGCCACGTCCATGCCGGCGCACTGGGCTGGGTGGCGATGATTTCCATCGGCTCGCTCTATCACCTGATTCCCAAGGTCTTCGGTCGCGAACAGATGCACAGCATCGGTCTGATCAACGCTCACTTCTGGCTGGCCACCATCGGCACAGTCCTCTACATCGCCTCGATGTGGGTCAATGGCATCACCCAGGGCCTGATGTGGCGGGCGGTGAACGCCGACGGCACGCTTACCTACTCCTTCGTCGAGGCACTGCAGGCCAGCCATCCCGGCTTTGTGGTGCGGATGACCGGCGGGCTGATGTTCCTCAGCGGCATGCTGCTGATGGCCTGGAACACCTGGGCCACCGTGCGCCAGGCGCGCCCGGAAGCCATGCGCGTCGCCGAGCGGATGGTCTGAGATGACGCTGTGGCTGGGACTGATCGGCCTGCTGGCGCTGTACTTCGGCGTCGGCTGGAGCCTGCGGGCGCACCGCCAGCGCGGCATCGAAGAGGCCAGCATGCTGCCCTTCGCCGATGACGACGACGCGGCCCGGCGCATGGAGAAAGCCACCGGGCGCAGCCGAACTGGCTGCGCCTGCCCCGGCCAGTGCCGCGGCGACTGCGAGCACTGGCGCGACTGGCAGCCCTAGCGCGGCACTTTGCGGGCATGCCTGCGACAGAGCGCCACATCACCCTCGTCAATTTTCATTAGCAAGCACATCAATTTCCCGGCGGCGACCACGAGGAGGAATATCACTCCCGTGCCCCGCCACCTGATGGACGCCTGAAGCATCGTCCCCTGTCCTGTCTGGACCCCAGGACAGACATCATCGATGCCAGTGCTCCCCGGTGGGGCTTTCCATCCCACTCAAGGATCCCTGACCGGGTCCTTCACCGAGCGTTTTATCGAGGGAATAAAGAATGAAGCTTGCCTCTGTCGTGTCGGCTGTCATCTCCAGCCTCGCCCCGATGGCTTTTGCCCAGGACGCAATCAAGAACCCCGGCGCCGATCTGCCGGCCACCGAATACCACTACGGCATGTCCCTGGACGTCGACAAGGTCCTGCACCGCACCGACAACTCCGGCAAGGTCGGCATCGTGCCGGCGTACATGGTCTACCAGGATCACGAAGGCCAGACCCACAAGGTCCGCTTCCTCGAATGGGGCGGCAGCACCAGCCAGGGCTGACCGCCAGCGAACATCGCCTCCCGGCCGTCTTGGCCAAACCCCGCGAGCCAGTGGTGGCGGCCGGGGGCGATCCAGAGTCCACATGCAGGAGCGAGCTTGCTCGCGAACGGATTCCCCGGCAGCACCAGCGCTGGGCCGGTTCGCGAGCAAGCTCGCTCCTACATGGTGTACGCCGCGCCAACGAAAAAGCGCGCCCAATGGCGCGCTTTTTCCTGCAGCGGCAGATCAGATTTCCACCTGCGTCCCCAACTCGATCACCCGGTTCAGCGGCAGGTTGAAGTAGCGCAGGTTGCCGTTGGCGTTCTTCAGCAGGAAGGCGAACAGCGCCTCGCGCCAGCGCGCCATGCCGATCAGCTTCGACGGGATGACCGTCTCGCGGCTGAGGAAGTACGTGGTGCGCATCGGGCTGAAGTCCAGCTCGTTGAGGTGGCACAGCTTAAGCGCCTGCGGAATGTCCGGATCCTCGATGAAGCCGAAGTGCAGCACCACGCGGAAGAAGCCCTCGCCGTAGGCATCCACCTCGAAGCGGCGGTCCGGGGCAACCCGCGGGCTGTCTTCGTTGACCACGGTGAGCAGGACGACCTGCTCGTGCAGCACCTGGTTGTGCAGGAGGTTGTGCAACAGCGCGTGGGGCACGGCGTCGGTGCGCGCGGTGAGGAACACCGCGGTGCCCTGCACACGGTGCGGCGGCTGCGAGCGGATGCTGGAAATGAACAGCGGCAGCGGCAACGAACCTTCGTCCAGGCGATCCACCAGCAGTTGGCGACCGCGCTTCCAGGTGGTCATCAGGATGAACAGGCCGATACCGGCGATCACCGGGAAGGCACCGCCCTGGACGACCTTGGGCAGGTTGGCGGCGAAGAACAGGGTGTCGACGAACAGCATCATCAGGAAGAACGGGATCGCCAGCCACAGCGGCCACTTCCACATCAGCCAGATCACCACGCCCATCAGCAGGGTGGTCATCAGCATGGTGCCGGTTACCGCCACGCCGTAGGCCGAGGCCAGTGCAGCGGAGGATTCGAAGCCCAGCACCAGCAGCACCACGCCGACCATCAGCGCCCAGTTCACCATGCCGATGTAGATCTGCCCCTGCTCGTGGCTGGAGGTGTGCTGGATCACCATGCGCGGCACGTAGCCGAGCTGGATGGCCTGGCGGGTCAGGGAGAAGGCCCCGGAAATCACCGCCTGCGAAGCAATCACCGTGGCCGCGGTGGACAGCGCCACCAGAGGCACCAGCGCCCAGCTCGGCGCCGTCAGGTAGAAGGGGTTACGCGCCGCTTCGGCGTTGACCAGGATGGTCGCACCCTGGCCGAAGTAGTTGAGCACCAATGCCGGCAGCACCAGGGCGAACCAGGCGCGGGCGATGGGCTTGCGGCCAAAGTGGCCCATGTCGGCATAGAGCGCCTCGGCGCCGGTCAGCGCCAGCACGGTGGCGCCGAGGATCGCCACGCCAATGCCCGGATGGGAGATGAAGAAGTTGACTGCCCAGCCCGGGTTCATCGCCTTCAGCACTTCGGGTTGCTGGGCCACGCCATAGATACCCAATGCGGCCAGGGCGAGGAACCAGGCCACCATCACCGGGCCGAAGAGGATGCCGATGCGTGCGGTACCGTGCTTCTGGATCAGGAACAGACCGACCAGCACGATCAGCGACAGCGGTACGACCCAGTGCTCCAGGCCGTCGAAGGCGATCTCCAGGCCTTCGATGGCGGACAGCACCGAGATCGCCGGGGTGATCATGCTGTCGCCATAGAAGAGCGCCGCGCCGATCAGGCCGGCGATCACCACCATTGCCTGCAGCTTGTGGCGGCCGGTGGCGGCGCGACGGGCCAGTGCGGAAAGCGCCATCACCCCGCCCTCGCCCTGGTTGTCGGCGCGCAGCACGAAGATCACGTACTTGATCGACACCACCCAGATTAGCGACCAGAAGATCAGCGACAGCACACCCAGAACACCATCGTGGTTGGCCTGCACGCCGTATCCGCCGACGAACACTTCCTTGAGGGTATACAGCGGGCTGGTGCCGATATCGCCGTAGCACACGCCCACGGCACCGACCATCAGGCCGACGGCGGAGCTGGAATGGGGCTGCTCATGCTCAACGGTGCCGGCGCTTGCATCGGACATGTAACAAAATTCCTCAAAAAAATTCGGCGCATCCTGCTCCGACCCTTTCGTCGATGCAAGAGCCGGGTTCGATGGTTCTGATTGACTATAGAGCCTGTTGCCCGGAATTACCGGGCGAACCGGGCCGTCCGGCGGCGTGCGACAGCTTGTCCCAGAGAGGCTGGTCAAGTGCGCGGGACGCCGCTAGAATTGCGCACTTTTTGATCAGAGGCGCCGCCAGCGCGCCCTTCGAGGTTAGCCGCACATGTCCACCGCCACACCCAAAGTAGGATTCGTCTCGCTCGGATGCCCGAAAGCGACTGTCGATTCCGAACGCATCCTCACCCAACTGCGCATGGAAGGGTACGAAATCGTCCCCACCTACCAGGACGCAGACGTGGTGGTGGTGAACACCTGCGGCTTCATCGACAGCGCCAAGGCCGAATCCCTGGACGCCATCGGTGAAGCCATCGCCGAGAACGGCAAGGTGATCGTCACCGGTTGCATGGGTGTTGCCGAAGACAGCATCCGCGACGTTCACCCCAGCGTGCTGGCCGTCACCGGTCCGCAACAGTACGAGCAGGTGGTGAATGCCGTCCACGAGGTGATCCCGCCCAAGGCCGAGCACAACCCGCTGATCGACCTGGTGCCGCCGCAGGGCATCAAGCTGACCCCGCGCCACTACGCCTACCTGAAGATTTCCGAAGGCTGCAACCACAGCTGCAGCTTCTGCATCATCCCGTCGATGCGCGGCAAGCTGGTCAGCCGCCCGGTGGGCGACGTGCTCAGCGAAGCCCAGCGCCTGGTGAAAGCCGGCGTGAAGGAACTGCTGGTGATCTCCCAGGACACCAGCGCCTACGGCGTGGACCTGAAGTACAAGATGGATTTCTGGGACGGCCAGCCGGTGAAGACCCGCATGCTGGAGCTGTGCCAGGCGCTCTCCTCGATGGGCGTGTGGGTGCGCCTGCACTACGTCTATCCCTACCCCAACGTCGATGACGTGATCCCGCTGATGGCCGAGGGCAAGCTGCTGCCCTACCTGGACATCCCCTTCCAGCACGCCAGCCCGAAAGTGCTCAAGTCCATGAAGCGCCCCGCCTTCGAGGACAAGACCCTGGCGCGCATCAAGAAGTGGCGCGAGATCTGCCCCGAGCTGACCATCCGCTCGACCTTCATCGTCGGCTTCCCCGGCGAGACCGAGGAAGACTTCCAATACCTGCTGGACTGGCTGACCGAAGCCCAGCTCGACCGCGTTGGCTGCTTCCAGTACTCCCCGGTGGAAGGCGCCCCGGCCAACGACCTGGGCCTGGACGTGGTGCCGGACGATGTGAAACAGGACCGCTGGGAGCGCTTCATGGCGCACCAGCAGGCCATCTCCGCCGCCCGCCTGCAGCTGAAGATCGGCAAGGAAATCGACGTGCTGATCGACGAAGTGGATGACGAAGGCGCGGTCGGCCGCTCCTACGCCGACGCCCCGGAAATCGACGGCGCCGTGTACATCGACAGCTTCGACGTGAAGCCGGGCGACAAGGTGCGTGTGCGCATCACCGACGCCGACGAGTACGACCTCTGGGCCGAACTGGTCTGATCCGCAAAAGCCCCGCTGATGCGGGGCTTTTCATTTCTGCTATTGGAAAGCCCATGACCAACAACGACGTACTGCGCAGCCTGCGCTACCTGCTGGACATCCGCGATGCGCAGGTCGCCGAGATCACCGCGCTGGCCGGTTTCAACCTCAGCACCGAAGAGGTCGGCGCCTTCCTCGCCCGCGACGACGAACCGGACTTCAGGCCGTGCAGCGACCGCGTGCTGGCGCACTTTCTCGACGGCCTGATCGTGTATCGCCGTGGCCGCGACGAATCGCGCCCGCTGCCGCCGGTGGAACTGCCGCTGACCAACAACATCACCCTGAAGAAACTGCGCGTGGCCTTCGAACTGCGCGACGACGACATCCTCGCGATCCTCGACAGCGTCAGCTTCATCGTCACCAAGACGGAACTGGGCGCGCTGTTCCGCAAGCCCGGCCACAACAACTACCGCCCCTGTGGCGACCAGTTGCTGCGCAACTTCCTCAAGGGCCTGACGCAGCGCCAGCAGCGCTGAGATCGACATGCTCTATCGCCTGGCAGCCGACGCCGTTGTCCTGTTTCATCTGGGCTTCATCCTCTTCGTGCTGCTCGGCGGCCTGCTGGTGTTGCGCTGGCCGCGCCTGGCCTGGCTGCACCTGCCGGCGGCGGCCTGGGGCATGGCGGTGGAATTCCTCCATCTCTATTGCCCGCTCACGCCGCTGGAGAATCACTTCCGCACCCTGGCCGGCGACCACGGCTACAGCGGCGGCTTCATCGAGCATTACCTGATCCCGCTGATCTACCCTGCCGGCCTGACCGAGGCGACCCAGGTCGTCCTCGGCCTCGTGGTGGTGGCGGTCAATCTGCCGCCTTACCTGCTTCTGCTGCGCCGGGCACTGCGCTCGCGCTGAGCGACTGGCCCGTCGGCAGGTAGGCCAGGCTTGCTTCCTTGTTCTTCGCGTGGCCCAGGCGCTGGCCATTATTGAGCTTCGATTCGATCAGCCGGTGATCTGCCGTCAGCCAGTTCAGCGGCTGTGCGCCGTCGTGCGTCACCTGGGAAATGATCAGCGTGCGCGCCGGGTCCCAGTCCTCGCCGGTACGCTGACGCAGCCAGGCGAACAGAGCGTCGCTGTCGCCCTGTGGATAACCGGAGTGGATATAGAGGAACGGATGCGCTTGCCGTTCGCCACGACGTTCCAGGTACATCGGCAGACGTGCATCGTCATCGCCGAGAATCAGCACCCGCCACTGCGACCAGGGCGCGACCTGTTCTGCCGCGGCGCGCACCTCCCTGGCAAACAGCGGAACCCCGCCGCCGCCATTGCTCCACGGATAGGCCACGCCCAGCACCAGTAGCATCACGCCTGCGCCCGCCCCCACCACCCGCGGCCAGACGCGCCCCAGGCCGGCGAGCCCGCGCTCATGCCGCCGCTCGATCACCCACCACGCACCCAGCAATTGCGCGAACGGCACCAGCGGAAGCACGTAGTAACTGCGCCGGCCACCGCTGGCAGTGAAAAACGCGAACAGCAGCAACAACGCCCAGACCAGCCAGCGCGCATTGGGCTGCAGTTGCTTCCAGCGGCGCGCTGCGAACCACAGGCCAAGTACCCATAACGGCGCCCAGGGCAGCGTGTAGGCGGGAAGGTAAAGCAGGTAGGTATAGATCGGCCCCTCGTGGTCGAAGGGCTGGAAGAAGCGCACCACGTTCTCGCGGAATACCAGTGCCAGTCCGCTCTCGCCATAGCTGGGCTGGCCATAGAAGTGCGACAGCACGAAGGGAATCGCATACACGCCGCCGGCCACCACCAGCGCCGCCAACAGCCGCAGGTTCAAATGTCGGCGCCAGCGCCCCTCGCTGAGCAGGTGCGGCAGCAGCACCAGCCCCGGCAGGACGAAACCGATCAGCCCCTTGCACAGCGAGGTCAGCGACAGGATCAGGAAGAAGCCCAGGTAGCTCCTGAATCGCGTGTCGTGCGGGTCGCGCCAGTACCAGGCCAGCGCCGCCAGCACGCCGAACACCGTGAGCATGTCCGCCGTCGCCACCCGCGCCCAGAACAGAAAATAGAAGGTGGTCGCCAGCAGCCAGCCGGCCAGCAACCCGGTGCCCTTGCGCAGCAGGCGCTCGCCCAGCCACCAGGTCAGCCAGACGCTGCCCAGGCCCGCCAGCACGGTGCTGATGCGCAAGGTCCAGTGATTGAGGCCGAACAGGCTGGCCGGCGCGGTGATCAGCCAGTACGACAGCAGTGGCTTGTCGTAATACGGCGCACCGCGCAAGTAGGGATCGAAGTAGTCGCCCGACTGCAGCATCTGCAGCGAGATATCTGCCCAGCGCACCTCCGGGCCCCAGACCTCGCGCCAGCCCAGCCCGAACAGCAGTAGCACCAGCGTGACGCCCAGCAATAGCACCAACGCCTTGCGATCTTTGCTCCAACCCAGCATCACCCAGCCCCCGGCCTCTCGAACGTGCGCGGGACACTAGGGCAGCGATGGTTATGTGCAGGTTAAGAAAATGCAGCCATCGCGTAATGCGCCGGCATTTCCCGATTGGATAATGCTCGGAGTGCCTCGGCGATCCCGCTAGGGTGTGGCGAAAAACCAGCCAGGAGAGGCTCATGCACCCGTACTTTTCCCTCGCCGGACGGACCGCGCTGGTCACCGGCGGCACCCGCGGCATCGGCCGGATGATCGCCCAGGGCCTGCTCGAAGCCGGCGCCAAAGTGATCATCTGCGCCCGTGACGGCGCCGCCTGCGCCGACACTGCTGCCGAACTGTCGCAGTACGGCGAGTGCATCGGCCTGCCGGCCAACCTCGCCACCGAGGAAGGCGCCCGTGCCCTGGCCCTGGAGCTGAACGAGCGCCTGGACCACCTCGACATCCTGGTGAACAACGCCGGTACCACCTGGGGCGCGCCGCTGGAAAGCTACCCGGCCGCGGGCTGGGAAAAGGTCATGCAGCTCAACGTCACCGCCGTGTTCAGCTGCATCCAGCAACTGCTGCCACTGCTGAAGAAGGCCGGCAGCGCGCAGAGCCCGGCGCGGGTGATCAACATCGGCTCGGTGGCCGGCGTCACCTCCCACGGCGAGAACGCCTATGCCTATGGTCCGAGCAAAGCCGCACTGCACCAGCTGTCGCGCATGCTGGCCCGCGAACTGGTGCAAGACCACATCAACGTCAACGTCATCGCCCCCGGTCGCTTCCCCAGCAAGATGACCCGCCACATCGCCAACGATGAGCAGGCCATGGCCGAGGATACCGCCGTAATCCCCATGCGCCGCTGGGGTCGTGAAGAGGAAATGTCCGCCCTGGCGATCAGCCTGGCCAGCGCCGCCGGCGCCTACATGACCGGCAACATCATCCCCATCGATGGTGGCTTCCACCTCGGCTGAGCCTGTCCTGAACCTGCTGCGCGTCGTCATGGCGCGTTGAAAGCCGGCGCTGACTGCTCATTTGCGACAGGTAGACTGCACGCCATTGCCGGCTTGATTCGCTGGCGCTTACCCTTCGGGCCAGCCTGCGGCTGTTACTCCCGTTGGTCGTTGCGCCTTGCTCTGTTCTAGGTATTGCACAAGCTCGGATACCCGAGGATTCGGTTACCATGGCGGCCCCTGCAACAGCCTGTGCCGCCATGTCCCACACCCTCTCGCCCATCGGCTACGTCC
The DNA here is from genome assembly GCF_029840045.1 of Pseudomonas sp. GD03903. Lineage (NCBI taxonomy): Bacteria > Pseudomonadati > Pseudomonadota > Gammaproteobacteria > Pseudomonadales > Pseudomonadaceae > Pseudomonas > Pseudomonas sp. GD03903. Next base: position 24,495 of record NZ_JAOCBT010000026.1, read on the forward strand.
GCTCCTGCTTCAAGGAGAAGTTCGCCATCCCGCGCCAGCCGCAACTGGCTCCGGCCGCGACCGGCGTACTGCAACTGCTGCCGCCGTTCGACACGGGCGACGCGGTGGAGGGCCTGGAGCAGGTCAGCCACGTCTGGCTGATCTTCCTCTTCCACCAGGCGCTGGAACACAAGCCACGGCTGAAGGTGCGACCGCCGCGCCTGGGCGGCAACCAGTCGATGGGCGTCTTCGCCACCCGCGCCACCCACCGCCCCAACGGCCTCGGCCAATCCGTGGTGAAGCTGGAAAAGGTCGAGCCCGGCCGGCTCTGGCTGTCCGGCATCGACCTGCTCGATGGCACGCCGGTGATCGACATCAAGCCGTACGTGCCCTACGCGGACATCGTGGTCGATGCACGCAACGCCATCGCCGACGCCCCGCCCGCCCCCATCGCCGTGCACTGGAACGACGAAGCCCTGCGCCAGGCCCATGAACACGGCCTGCGTCTTGGCCAGCCGGTAGCCGAACTGGTCGAGCAGTGCCTCGCCCAGGACCCGCGCCCAGCCTACCAGAAGCCGCCGCCCGAGCGCCGCTACGGCGTGCGCCTGTGGGACCTGGATGTGCACTGGCACTACCCCACCGACGGCGAAATCTGCGTGTTGGATGTGCAGCGCGCCGCCGACTGAAACCTGCTTCAGTCCACCGGGTTGAGGGCGATCACGTCGCTCTCGAAACACTCCTGCTCGACGATCAGCGGCTCCACCAGCGGGCGGCTGTCGCGGAAGTGCGCGGTCTGCGTGTGCGCCTCGTAGGCCGCGTCGTCGCGGTAGATCTCGTAGAGGTAGATCACGTCCGGATCGAGGCGATCCTGGGACACATCGAAGACCAGGCAGCCCGGCTCGCTGGACACGGAAGCGGCGGCATTGGCCTTGATGGCGTGGAGAAAATCCTCGGCGGTGCCGGGCTTCACACGGGTCTTGATGAACAGACTGTACACAGGGCGTTCCTTTTGTTTTAAATTTGAAATCAAATTGTATACAAAAAAGGAACCGCGTCCATGTCCGATCTCCCCGCCCGCCCCGGTCGCCTCAACGGCCTGCGCCATCTAGCCCTGCTGGTGCCGAACCTGGAAGAGCGCGAGCACTTCTACGTCGATGTGCTCGGCATGAAAGTGCTGAACCGTGCCAACGAGGACCTGGTGTACCTCACCTGCGGCAACGACAACCTCTCGCTGGGCCGCGGCTTCGGTGCCGCCAACGGGCTGCAGACCATGGATCACTACGGTTTCGTGGTGGACAGCGTGGAAGAGCTGGATGCCTGGTACCAATACTTCAAGGCACGCGGCGTGACGCTGCTGGACCGCCCCTTCGACCATGGCGACGGCACGCGCAGCTTCCACCTGCTGGACCCGGCGGGGAACAAAGTGCAGCCGCTGTATCACCCGGCGGTGTCGGGCCAGCGCCTGGCATGAGGCACCTGTAGGAGCGAGCTTGCTCGCGAACGCAGACGCTCCGTGCCTTGCAGGTTCGCGAGCAAGCTCGCTCCTACAAAGAGCCGCATCTCAGGGTGGAATCCAGGCACAAAAAACGCCGCGATCCCTTGGGGAATCGCGGCGTTCTTGGTTTGAACGGCGCTGCTGACTGCTCGGCTTACTTCTCGACGAAGGCGCGCTCGATCAGGTAGTCGCCAGGCTCGCCCATGCGCGGGGAGATCTGCAGGCCGAAGCCGTTCAGCACTTCGCTGGTCTCGTCGAGCATGCTCGGGCTGCCGCAGATCATCGCGCGGTCGTCCTGCGGGTTCATCGGCGGCAGGCCGATGTCGGCGAACAGCTTGCCGCTGCGCATCAGGTCGGTCTGGCGGCCCATGCTGTGGAATTCCTCACGGGTGACCAGCGGGCAATAGATCAGCTTCTCTTTCACCATGTCGCCGAAGTACTCGTGCTCCGGCAGAACCTTGGTGATGAAGTCCGCGTAGGCCAGTTCGCTGACCCAACGTACGCCATGGACCAGGATGACCTTCTCGAAGCGCTCATAGACTTCCGGGTCCTGGATCACCGAGAGGAACGGCGCCATGCCGGTGCCGGTGCTCAGCAGGTACAGGTGCTTGCCGGGCTTGAGGTCGTCCAGCACCAGGGTGCCGGTGGGCTTGCGGCTGACCATCAGCTCGTCGCCTTCCTTCAGGTGCTGCAGGCGCGAAGTCAGCGGACCGTCCGGGACCTTGATGCTGAAGAACTCCAGGTGCTCTTCGTAGTTCGGGCTAGCGATACTGTACGCGCGCATCAGCGGACGACCGTTGACTTCCAGACCGATCATCACGAACTGACCGGTCTTGAAGCGCAGACCCGGGTTACGGGTGGTCTTGAAGCTGAAGAGGGTGTCGTTCCAGTGGTGCACGCTGAGAACGCGCTCGGTGTACAGGTTGCTCATCAAGGACTCCTAGGAGAAACGTGGCGCACCCCAGCAGATCCCGGACGTAGCGCAATTGCGCGACATTTTATAGGCGGCGACAATATCCGCAAAATAAATTATCTGGATATTGCTAATCCAAAACGCAGATAAGGCCGCATCATGTCGCCGCAAAAGGATACCTTCCGCGCATTTCAGCACCGGGGCGACGAAATGTCGCGCAGCCTTTTCGGAGCCATCGTCCATGAAATTCACCCTGCGCCAGCTCGAAGTCTTCGTCGCCGTCGCCCAGCAGGAAAGCGTCTCCCGCGCCGCTGCGGGGCTGTCCATGTCGCAATCGGCCACCAGTACGGCGCTGGGCGAGCTTGAGCGACAGTTCGACTGCAAGCTGTTCGACCGCTCCGGCAAGCGCCTGACCCTCAACGCCCTTGGCCGCCAGTTGCTACCCCAGGCCGTGGCCCTGCTCGACCGCGGCAGCGAGATCGAGAACATGCTCAACGGCAAGAGTGCCTTCGGCTCGCTGGACCTGGGCGCCACGCTGACCATCGGCAACTACCTCGCCACCCTGCTGATCGGCACCTTCATGCAGCGCCAGCCCGACTGCCGGGTGCGCCTGCATGTGCATAACACCGCCCACGTGGTGCAGCGCGTGGCGCACTACGAACTGGACCTGGGGCTGATCGAGGGCGACTGCCAGCACCCGGACATCGAGGTGCAGCCGTGGATGGAAGACGAACTGGTGGTGTTCTGCGCGCCGCAACATCCGCTCGCCCGTGAAGGCCGCGCGAGCCTGGAACGGCTGACGGAGGAAGCCTGGATCCTGCGGGAACAGGGCTCGGGCACGCGCCTGACCTTCGACCAGGCCATGCGCCACCACGTGGAACCGCTGAACGTACGGCTGGAGCTGGAGCACACCGAGGCGATCAAGCGCGCGGTGGAGTCGGGATTGGGGATCGGCTGCATCTCGCGCCTGGCCCTGCGCGACGCGTTCCGCCGCGGCAGCCTGGTGCCGGTGGAAACCCCGGACCTGGACCTGCGTCGGCAGTTCTACTTCATCTGGCACCGGCAGAAGTACCAGACCGCGACCATGCGCGAGTTCCTCGAACTGTGCCGCAGCGAAACCGCCGGGGTGACGCGCAGCGACGATATCGTCCTGCCGATGATTCCCTGAGTTGGGCTTTTAGTAGGAGCGAGCTTGCTCGCGAACGCTTCACGCCGGCGACAACAGTGTCAGGCGGTTCGCGAACGAGCTCGCTCCTACAGGCCGTCAGCCGAGCAGGATGCCCGCCCAGGTCACGGTGATGATGGTCAGCGCGACGAACTGGGCCGCACTGCCCATGTCCTTGGCATTCTTCGAGAGGGGATGGCGTTCCAGCGAGACGCGATCCACCACCGCCTCGATGGCGGAGTTGAGCAGTTCGACGATCAGCGCCAGCAGACACACTGCGATCATCAGCGCGCGCTCGCCACGGGTCACGTCGCAGAAGAACGACAGCGGGATCAGGATGACGTTGATCAGCACCAGTTGGCGGAAGGCCGCTTCACCCTTGAAGGCGGCGGCGAAACCGGCCAGGGAGTAGCCGGCGGCGTTGAAGATGCGTTTCAGGCCGGTCTGGCCCTTGAAGGGGGAGGCGGACACGTGTGGTTCTCACAGGCAAAGGTCGCGGCACTCTATACCAGCGATCGTCAAAAAGGAGTCAAGGCCATTACAGAATGTGACAGCCTCTGATCCGGGTTGTGACGGCCTCAGGCCCCCGGCACCGATTCCATCTGCGCCAGCAGCAGCGCCGCCTGGGTGCGGGTGCGCACATTCAGCTTGCGGAAGATCGCCGTCACGTGGGCCTTCACCGTGGCTTCGGAAACGCTCAGCTCGAAGGCGATCTGCTTGTTCAACAGGCCTTCGCAGACCATGGTCAGCACGCGGAACTGCTGCGGAGTGAGGCTGGCCAGACCGGCGCTGGCGGCGCGCACGTCTTCGCTCATCTCGGTCACCGCGTCCACCTGCGGCGGCCACCAGACATCGCCATCGAGCACCGCGCGCACAGCCTGCTGCAGCACGCTCAGTTCGCTGGACTTGGGAATGAAACCACTGGCGCCGAACTCACGGGAGCGCTGCACCACGGCGGCGTCTTCCTGGGCGGAGACCATCACCACCGGAATCTGCGGGTACTGCCCGCGCAGCAGCACCAGCCCGGAGAAGCCGTAGGCGCCGGGCATATTCAGGTCCAGCAGCACCAAGTCCCAGTCGGCCTTCTCGTTCAGGCGCGCCTCCAGCTCCGCGATACTCGCGGCCTCCGACAGTCGCGCCTCGGGGCCGAGACCAATGGTCAGGGCCTGGTGCAGGGCACTGCGGAACAGCGGGTGATCGTCAGCGATCAGGATCTCGTAGGAAGCCATGAATTTTCCTTGAAGGCCGCGCCGAAGTCCGCCGTGGATAACAGCCAGACTTGCGCAGGAAAGGTCGGAGCACGGATAGAGCACTACTCGACGCATTGTACGCAAAGACCAGCCCTGGTGTCCGCCGCGAATACATCGCCGGACAGTACTTACAGCGTGGCCTGAACGCCCTTGCCACTGTGCCCGCCGACAGTCCGCGCCCCTTTCCAAAGGCCCGGCGTTACGGCAGAGTTCCGCTTTTTTTCCTGCCCGTTACGAGAACAAGATGAAAAGCCATGCGCTGCGCGCCGATTTCCTGATGCTGTTCACCGCGATGATCTGGGGGGTGTCCTTCGTCGCGCAACGCCTCGGGATGGATGCCATCGGCCCGTTCCTCTATACCGGCCTGCGCTTTACCCTCGGCGCCGTGGCGCTGCTGCCGCTGCTGGCCTGGTCGAGCAAGCGCGGTGCCCAGCCGTTCAACCGCGGCATGCTCCTCGCAGGGCTGGCCATCGGTACCGCGCTGACCGTGGGGATCAACCTGCAACAGGTCGGCCTGATGTTCACCAGCGTGACCAACTCCGGGTTCATCACCGGCCTGTACGTGATCATCGTGCCGCTGCTCGGCCTGCTGATCGGCCATCGCGCCGGCATGGGCACCTGGCTGGGCGCGGCGCTGGCCGTGACCGGCATGGCGATGCTGAGCATCGGCCCGGGCTTCCACGTCGCCTCAGGTGACTGGCTGCAACTGACCGGCGCCTTCGTCTGGGGCGGCCACGTGCTGCTGGTGGGCCTGTTCGCCAGCCGCTACGACCCGATCCGCCTGGCCTTCCTGCAGTTCGTTACCTGCGCGGTGGTGAGCATGATCCTGGCGCTGGTGTTCGAGGAAATCCACCTCGATGCCATCGTCCAGGCGGCTCCCGCGCTGATCTACGGCGGCCTGTTCGGCGTCGCCACCGGCTTCACCCTGCAGGTCATCGCGCAGAAGCACGCCATCGCCTCCCACGCGGCGATCATCCTCTCGCTGGAAGCGGTATTCGCCGCCATCGCTGGCGCACTGTTCCTCGACGAGACGCTGCATCTGCGCGGTTACTTCGGCTGCGCGCTGATGCTGGCGGGCATGCTGGTCGCACAGCTTTGGCCGAAGAAGGCCGAGGTGAAGGCGGTCTGAAGCGCCCCCGCTCCTACACACGAAGCACGTACGTGTCGACTGTCGTAGGAGCGGACTCTGTCCGCGATCGACTCAACCCCGCTCCGACCAACCAGTTGGTGCCAGCCCCACCCTATCGCGGACGAAGTCCGCTCCTACGATCGCCCCATTGCCGGAGTAACCCTGGAAAAGCGTGTCAGTGAATTCAGCGCTGGGTAAACGGCCTCAACGCCTGGTGCGCCGGGCTCTGCTCGTCCAGCGGCTGCTGGCGCTTGGAACCCAGGTAGCGCTCGCTGAACACGTCCAGATAGGCATCCAGCGCATCGCCGGCGCGGCGGTCGCCGGCCAACCCCAGGCACAGCGCCGCGACTTCGGCGGTGCACAGATGCTCGTCGAACTTGGAACGGCGCAGGCGATAGCGTGACAGGGCATCGGGAGTGATGCTCAGCACCGGGAAGCGGTCCAGATAGGGGCTCTTGCGGAACATCTTGCGCGCCTCGTTCCAGGTGGCGTCGAGCAGGATGAACAGCGGGCGCTTGCCGCCCTGCGGCGCCACCGTGGTGACTACGCGCTCTGGCTGGACGAATTCACCGGGGAACACCACATAGGGCTGCCACTGCGGATCGTCGAGCAGCGCCAGCAGCGCCGGGTCGACCTCGATCCGCGACCAGCCGAAGGCCCAGGTCTCGGGCACGGTTTCGGCAATCAGCCAACCCGTATTGCTGGGCTTGAGCGGCTCGGTATCGAACATCACCAGGCACATCGCCGAGTTTGACTCGACCTGCGGGCGCAGGCTGCACATGCAGTAGTTCGGCCGCAGACGGCAACCAGGGCAGCGCGGCGAACGTGAACCACGGGCGAAGAACGGCTTGAGGCAGCGCGCCAGGCGTGCATCGCGCAGGCGGGCGACGGCGTGGCTCATCGGGCCACCGGAAAATGGAAAGTCGGACGGTACATCGAAGGCTCGATTGGGACGGCGGTTGCGGACCGCCGATTGTACCAGAGCCACAATCTGCCTCCCTGCGCGCGCTCGAGTGGCGATAAAAGCTTCGAAACCTTTGCGCCATCCATTGACGAGGTTGGCCGCCCGGCAAGCCGGGCAGCGGCCTGCGGCAATGGAATCTCGGCAGGAGAGCCATTTTCGGGGACAATAGTCGGCTGTAATGACCAGCGAACCCGGAAGGCTCGCCACGGTCGAATCGGCACCATTGTCAGGAGATGCCCATGCTGCGCCTCACCGCCCTCGCCCTCTGCCTCGTTCTTCCCGTCGCGCACGCCGCGTCGAAGAAGGACTTCGAACTGACCCAGACCCTGGAAAAGGTCGCCAAGGAAAGCAGCGAAGGCACCCCGCGCGCCATCAACGAAGACATCCTCGACCAGGGCTACACCGTCGACGGTCCGCAGCTGATCAACCACCTGAGCGTGCGCGCCAGCCATGCCGAGCGCATGCGCGAGAATCCCGACAGCGTACGCAGCCAACTGGGCGACAGCGTCTGCAGTAACACCGCCTACCGCCAACTGCTGGCCGAGGGCGCGATCCTCACTTACAGCTTCACCGAGTACAAGACCAACGCTCCGGTCGCCACCGAGCGCTTCGACGCCGGCAGCTGCAAGATCAAGCTGAAGAAATAAGCCGCGCCGATGCTCGACAAGGAAATGCTGCTGAAGATCGCGCGCACGCCGATGCCCTTCGGCAAGTACCAGGGACGCATGCTGGTGGACCTGCCGGACGAGTACCTGCTGTGGTTCCACAAGAAGGGCCAGTTCCCGGCCGGCGAACTGGGCCGTCTGATGCAACTGACCCTGGAACTGAAGATCGACGGCCTCGACGACCTGATCAAGGCTCTCAAGCGCTGAGGCCCGTGCAACCGCCCTGAGGCGGTTGCGCCAGCGTCGATCAACGCAGCACTGCGGGGTTTTCCTTGCCGGCCACTGCCGCCGCTTCGTCCGGCGTCAGCAGGGCGCTACGGGGCACATCCAGCAGCCGCGCGCAGGCCGCCAGCACATGGGCCCAACTGCAGCGGTTGGCGAACAGCATGCCAGCCTCGTCCAGCGTCCCGCCCTGGTTGCGATACCCCAGGACTGCCGTCTTCAGTGCATCCGGCAGGATCGGCCAGAGGTGCCCACGCGCCACTTCCGGGCGCATGTGGGTGAGCAGCACGCGGCGCTCATAATGATCGGGGAACAGCCGCATGGCGATGGACTCGTCCGCCAGCGCCTGCAACTCCCAGTTATCGCGCGGCGCACGGAAGCGGCCGGGCTCCTGTAGATAGACCAGTCGGTATGGGTAGCCGGCTTCCTCCAGACGCAACGCGGCGCGACGCATCTCGGCCAACTGGTAGCTGCCATTGGCGATCAGCAGCAGCGGCTCGGCGCCTGGGTGTTCGTCCATCAGGATCGCACCATCACGCGCCAACTGCTCAGCCTGGGCCTGGGTGAATACCGCTGGCCGCTCGCGCTTGGGCGCGACGATGCAAGCCAGTTGCCCACGGCTGCGGTAGATATCCGGCAGCAGGGCGAGATGGCTGTTGTGATCAGCCGGGAAGACCACCCGTACCATGTCGCTCATCTCGCCCAGCAGCGCTTCGCAGAAGGTGGTGTCCTGGTGCGACTGCTGGTTCTTGCCGTTCTCCCAGGTGTGCGAGGTCGCCACCAGCGGCCAGCCGAGCCATCCCGCCGGGCGCCCGACTTCCTTTTGCTGGCGGGCGAAGATCAGCGTCTGGCGCACCGCCCCGAGCATTTTCACGCAGAAGGCCTCGTAGCTGGCCACCAGGTTCAGTCCGCCCTGGTTGGCCAGGCAGGCGGAGACCACCGCCTCCTCGTTGAGCGCGGTGATGATCCGGCCATCCACCGCCTCCAGTTCGCTTTCCGGCTCGCTCACCCGGTGCCGCAGCGCCTTCAGTACGCCGCCCAGGCGGTTGCTCGCCAACTCGTCCGGGTTGCCGACGCGGGCGCGCAGGTCCGGGTTGGCGTTGCAGAGGTCGACATAGAAGCGATCCAGCGCCGCCATGGGCGAGCACTCGTCATTACGGTAATGCAACGGTGGAATCGAAGGTTCGATGGGCCGCCGCACGGCCAGCGGGTTGTCCCGCTCCAGCACCCGGCCGCTGCGCGAAGCGGCGAACAGACCGCAGGCTTCGGCGAGCTCTTCCGGTTCGACCCACAGCGGCGCCGCATGCTGGTTGAACAACTCGCGCGCCTCGGCGTCGTCGCTGGGGTTACCGGGCAACGGCAGGTTGTGAGCAGCGTTACTGCCGGCGCCGTAGAAGCCATAACCCTTGGTGGTCTCGGCTATGCCGTAGGGAATCGGCAGCGGATAACGCAGGATGCCGCGCTCCTTCTCATCGACGCGGTGTTGCAGGCGCTCTTCCATTTCCCACAGGGCGCAGACGAAGGCCGCCGGATCGCGACCGTCGAAGCTCACCGGGTCGAAGCCGCAGCGCCGCAGGTGCAGCTTGAAGCCCTCCAGCCCTTCGTGGGTGCCCAACTCGGTGCGCTGCTCGATGCGCCGGCCATTGGCGATCATCACTGGCAACGCCGTGCCGCAATCCTCGGCACGCCACCAGCGGGGAATCCAGTCACTGCCACGCTGTTCCTCGGCGGCGCCGTCGGAGAGGAAGGCCACCAGGGTTTCGCCCGGCAATGGCATGTGTGCATACATCAGTTCGGCGAAACCGAGATAACCGCCTTCGGCGATACCGCCGGCAGTGTGCGGATTGACATGGCTGCCCAGTGGCGCGGCAACCTTGCCTTCAGGCGCCTGGGCGTAGCTGTAGAAATCCTGCACCAGCCGGTCCAGCCCGGCCTCGCCGTTTCCGTAGGCAGCGGCCTGCTCCGGATGCAGATTGCCGGTCAGCACATTGAGCGCATCGATCGCCGCCACACAATGCCCCTGCCCCATCAGCCAACCGCGGGTCTTGCCGCTCAGGGCATTCAGGGCGAGGTAGCCGGCATAGGCTGGCACCATGTTCAGCGCACCGCCGGTATGCCCTTCCGGCTGGGACTTGAAGTCCTCGGCCTGCAAGGGCGCGCCATCGAGGCGCACACGTCTGGCGTAGGTCATGTGGGCCACCAGCCAGAGGCCGGCGCAGGTCAGCCGATCCAGCGCGCCAAACAGCCGGTAGACACTGGCCAGGTCCGGCTGCAGGCCGTACTGGACCAATTGATGAGCAACACGAAAGACCGCCGCCTGGGTCTGCACGCTATGCTGAAGCGGACCACGGCCGCGCAGCCAGCCGGCATATTCGGGCTCGGCTGCCGCATGGGCGGCAAGCTCCTCGGGGCTTGGCAGGATCTGTGACATATCGGCTCTCCCTTGGCTATGGCAGAAAGTCTAGGTCGCCACAGATCGGACGGGCGCTGACATGTATCAACGACCGCCCCGACCATTCGGGCAAGGCTGAAAGAGAATTCCGACAAGGAGATGACATGGCGCTTCTCACCTTCATCGGCGCGATCCAGGAAGTCACCGGCTCCTGCTACCTCCTGGAGACCCGCGACGGCGTCCGCGTGCTGCTCGAATGCGGGATGCGCCAGGGGCGCAGCGGCAACAAGGGCACCCGCGACAACGAGGCGAGCAACCGCACGCCATTCCCCTTCGACCCGAAGGAACTCGACGCGGTCGTTCTCTCCCACGCCCATCTGGACCACAGCGGCCTGCTGCCACGCCTGGCGAAGGAAGGCTACAAGGGGCCGATCTACGCCACCGAATCCTGCTGCGACCTGCTGGAGCTGATGCTGATGGACTCGGCGCACCTCCAGGAAAAGGACGCCGAGTGGGAGAACAAGTGGCGCTCGCGCCTGGGCAAGCCGCCCGTCAAGCCGCTGTACACCATCGAAGATGCTTCCCGTGCATTGAACCAGCGCCGCCGCGTCAGCTACGGCAGCACGGTGGATGTCGCACGCGGTATTCGCGTGACCTTCCACAACGCCGGACACATCCTCGGCTCGGCCATCGTCGAACTGGAGATCCATGAATTCGGCTCGACCCGCCGCCTGGTTTTCTCGGGTGACCTGGGCAGTACCTGTTCACCGCTGATGCGCACGCCGACGCCGCTGACTCGCGCCGATGTAGTCCTGCTGGAGTCCACCTACGGCGACCGCGATCACCGTGACGCCAACGAAACCCTGCTGGAACTAGCCGGCATCCTGCAGCGCGCGCAGAACGAGGGCGGCAACGTGTTGATCCCGTCCTTCGCCGTAGGCCGTACCCAGGACCTGATCTACTACCTCGGGCGCTTCTACCAGGAAGGCCGCCTGCCGCAGCAGGTCGTCTACCTCGACAGCCCGATGGCGGCCCGGGCCAACAACATCTACCTGCAACACATCGGCGAGATCGCCGACGTCGACCGTGAATACATGCGCGGCACCGGCACCGCCAAAGTCGGCGATTGGCTGCCGATCCTGCACACGACCCAGAGCGCCGATGAATCGATGGCGCTGAACCGCATCAAGAGCGGAGCCATCATCATCGCCGGCAGCGGCATGTGCACTGGCGGGCGCATCGTCCACCACCTCAAGCACAACCTCTGGCGCAAGGAATGCCACATCGTCTTCCCCGGCTTCCAGGCCAAGGGCACACTGGGCCGCGCCATCGTCGATGGCGCCGAAAGCGTACGTATCCTGCGCCAGCGCATCAGCGTGAAAGCACAGATACACACCCTCGGCGGATTCTCTGCGCACGCGGGACAATCACAATTAATTCAGTGGGTTGGCCACTTCGAGCACAAACCCGAGCTATACCTGATACATGGCGAGCGAGAAAAGATGGATGTACTCAAGGGTGCACTCCAGGATCGCCTGAACTGGACGGCCAATATTCCGGAGCCCGGAGACCGGATCGCCATCTGATATCGAGGCCCACCGACTGTCACACCCCGTGTGCCAGACTGGGCGGGCCTGCTGCTGAACCCTGTGCGTGCGGCGAAGCGCCAATGCATCCCTGCCAGAGCCACCTCGCGTGGCCGGCGCCGCCCATGGACAGGCGATCAGGGGTTGATGAACAAGGAGTATCAACATGCCCTATGAGCCCGACGACTACCTCTCCAGACATTTCCAGACCAGCGGCACTGACCTCGCACAAAAGATCGAGGAACTGGCCGAACTGGCTGCACCTGGCAACAGTCAGAACCTGCCGCTGTACCGCGAAATGCTCACCACTGTCGCTCGCATGGCCCAGGCCGACCGCAACCGCTGGGACGCCAAGATCATGCTGCAGACCCTGCGCGAAATGGAGCACGCCTTCAGCACCCTGGAGCAGTTCAAGCGTCGCCGCAAAGTCACCGTATTCGGCTCGGCACGCACGCCGGCCAATCATCCCGTCTATGCCCTGGCCTGCGAGCTGGGCGAAACCCTGGCGCGCTACGACCTGATGGTCATCACCGGTGCCGGTGGCGGCATCATGGCCGCGGCTCACGAGGGTGCCGGGTTGGAAAACAGCCTCGGTTTCAACATCACCCTGCCCTTCGAGCAGCACGCCAACCGCACCGTGGACGGAACCAGCAATCTGCTGTCGTTCCACTTCTTCTTCCTGCGCAAGCTGTTCTTCGTCAAGGAAGCCGATGCCCTGGTGCTCTGCCCCGGCGGCTTCGGCACGCTGGATGAAGCGCTGGAAGTGCTGACCCTGATCCAGACCGGCAAGAGCCCGCTGGTGCCGGTGGTCCTTCTCGACCAGCCGGGCGGGCATTACTGGGACCACGCCCTGGAGTTCATCAAGGAGCAACTCGAAGACAACGGTTACATCCTGCCCAGCGACATGAGCCTGATGACGCTGGTGCACAGCGCCGAGGAAGCCGCCGAGGAAATCGCCCAGTTCTACAGCAACTTCCACTCCAGCCGCTGGCTCAAGGATCGCTTCGTGATCCGCCTGAACCACCCACTGAGCGTCCGTGCCTTGCAGTTGCTGGAGCGCGAGTTCGGCAATCTGTGCGTGAGCGGCGGATTTCACCAGCAGCCCTACAGTGAGTCGGAACTGGACGAGCCGGAATTCTCCCATCTCACCCGCCTGGCCTTCGCCTTCAATGGCCGCGCTCAGGGGCGTTTGCGGGAGCTGCTGAACTTCATCAACCAGCCGGAAAACTGGGAGCGCTGATTTCCCGGCCCGGAAAACGAACAAGGCACCCGATTGGGTGCCTTGTTCGTTTCAATCATCGGATCGTCGACCACTCAGCAGCCGGCTGATGGCCTCCATCGAGTAGCCTCGATAGCTCAGAAACCGCCCCTGCTGGGCCCTCTCGCGAGCGTCCTGTGGCAGTCGGGCAAATTTGCGGCGCCAGACCTCACGCAGGTTTTCGCTCCAGTCGACGCCCGACTCACTCAGTGCAGCGTCGATCTCGCCGCGCGGCAAACCGCGCTGCGACAGCTCTTCGCGAATCCGCATCGGACCGTAACCGGCCCGCGCACGGCTGGCGATGTAGCTCTCCAGATAGCGGCTTTCATTGAGCAGCCCCTCCTCGGCCAGACGGTCGAGGGCGGGGTCGATCAGATCCTGCGTGGCGCCGCGTTGCCGCAGCTTGCGCGAGAGCTCTGCCCGGCCATGCTCGCGTCTTGCCAGCAGGTCCATGGCCACCCGTCGCACGGCGACGGGGTTATCGAGCTCAACGGCCATCGCGATCAGAGATCGGCTTCAGCTTCTGCTTCGGCTTCCGCCGCAGCGAGCTCGGCCTTGGTCGGCGGCGTCTGGTTGGTCAGCAGTTGCTCGCGAATGGCCTTGTCGAGGGTGTTGCAGATCTCGGTATTGTCTTCCAGGAACTTGGCGGCGTTGGCCTTGCCCTGACCGATCTTGCTGCCCTGATAGCTGTACCAGGCACCGGACTTCTCGATCAGGCCCAGCTGTACACCCAGGTCGATGATCTCGCCGGTGCGGTAGATGCCGCGGCCGTACATGATCTGGAACTCGGCCTGACGGAACGGCGGAGCGACCTTGTTCTTCACGACCTTGACGCGGGTTTCGCTACCGACCACCTCGTCGCCTTCCTTCACCGCGCCGGTACGGCGGATATCCAGGCGGACGGAGGAGTAGAACTTCAGCGCGTTACCACCGGTAGTGGTTTCCGGGTTGCCGAACATCACGCCGATCTTCATGCGGATCTGGTTGATGAAGATGACCAGGCAGTTGGCGTTCTTGATGTTGCCGGTGATCTTGCGCAGCGCCTGGGACATCAGGCGGGCCTGCAGGCCGACGTGCTGATCGCCCATTTCGCCTTCGATTTCGGCCTTGGGTACCAGGGCCGCCACGGAGTCGACGATGATCACGTCAACGGCATTGGAGCGCACCAGCATATCGGTGATTTCCAGGGCCTGTTCGCCGGTGTCCGGCTGGGAAACCAGCAAATCGTCAACGTTGACACCCAGCTTGCCGGCATAGTCCGGGTCCAGGGCGTGTTCGGCGTCGACGAAGGCACAGGTGGCACCGATTTTCTGCGCCTGGGCGATGACGGACAGGGTCAGGGTGGTCTTACCCGAGGATTCCGGGCCGTAGATTTCAACGATACGGCCACGCGGCAGACCGCCGATACCCAGCGCGATATCCAGACCCAGCGAGCCGGTGGAGATGGCGGGGATAGCCTGGCGCTCATGGTCGCCCATGCGCATGACCGCGCCTTTGCCGAATTGGCGTTCGATCTGTCCCAGGGCCGCGGCCAGGGCGCGCTTCTTGTTGTCGTCCATTGAAGTCCTCGCGAAGTCAGGCGGCCGGGCGGCCACGAACAACTGTATAAGTAGACAGTATTATTCCACAGGGCAAGCCGCTCGCCTACCCCTGAAGCGGATTTTCCCCGTCCGCCAGTCGCAACAGCCCTTCCAGAGCGGTTGCCACGGTCTGCCGGCGTACAGCTTCCCGATCACCGGCATACAGACGCCGTTCGCTGAACACCTGTTCTCCTTTCCTCCAGGCCAGCCAGACGGTGCCCACCGGCTTCTCGGCAGAACCGCCGTCCGGTCCGGCAATACCGCTGACGGCTACGGCAATATCCGCCCCACTGCGAGGCAAGGCGCCGGCAACCATGGCCTCAACCACTTCGCGGCTCACTGCACCGACCTTCGGGAACAACCCTGCCGGCACATCCAGCTGATGTGTTTTCTGACGGTTGGAGTAGGTGACATAGCCTGCTTCGAACCAGGCCGAACTGCCGGAGATGCGCGTGATTGCTTCGGCAATCCCGCCCCCCGTGCAGGATTCGGCAGTCGTAACGCGCAGGCCGTTGGCAGCAAGCCGGGCACCCAAGCGCGCCGAGAGATCGGTAATGAGGGAGTCGGTAACGGGCACAGGGCGCTCCGGGATCAATGAGACCAGGCGGATACCGTACACCAGGAGTTTTGCCCAGTTGAAGACAAACGCCCGGAATCCAGGCTACGACGATCCACTCATCATCGCCGGGAACGTTGTGTACGGACGCCCGAACCAACAGCTCGCCGGTGCATCAAGAGATGCCTATCAGGTCTCGCCCAGCCCTTCGCCACGTGCTGCCGCCAGCAGCGTGCCAAACTCCCCTTGGCAAAGCTCGGCACCATGCTTCACGATTTTCGCGTAGGGCCAGTTCCACCAGGCCAACTCCTGCAATCCGGCGCGTACTTCCTCGGGGAAACGCCAGCTGACGACCTTGGCGGGGACGCCGGCAACAATCGCGTAGGCAGGCACATCCCTGGTCACCACCGCCCCGGCGGCAACCACAGCACCATCACCAATGGTGACTCCGCCCAGAATCGTGGAGGCGGTACAAAGCCAGACGTCATTCCCGATGATCACGTCATCGCCCTGGCCACAACCATCCTCGATATGCGTCAGGGTGGGTTCGAACACATTGAAGGGATAGCTGGTCATCCAGTCGGCACGGTGGCGCCCACCCAGCAGGATCCTGGCAGTCCCGGCTATCGAGGTGTACGCGCCGATGCGCAAGTGCGGGTCACCCTTGTAGGACTGAATGATCGGCATCCCATAAGTGCCCGGCCCCACCTCGTAGCGAGGGTAGCGCGCCAGGAACTCGGCCCTCCCCCTCTCGACCTTCGGCAGCTTCCGCACCAGGCGCTTGGTCAAGGTCGCCGTTCGCTTTTTCGCTGCCTTGGGGCCAAGCAGCAGCCGCAGCAGTCTGACGCTCACTGCTGTCCTGGCAGTTGCCAGGTAGGTCAGCATTTGCGCTTGCGTCATTGGTTCGCTCAGATGGGTGCGGGATAGGGTGGATGCGTTATCCATGGCCGGAAATAGTCGTTCTGGATTGCTGTTTGCGCCGCATCTTATTCAGTTTGTGTCAACTTGGTAACCATATTGACATCACTGTCCCATGTATCCCTGTGCGCCCCCTTGGCCCCAGACAATCATCCACCAGCAGCCTTTACCGGCAGCAAGCCGGATGTTCACGTTGCCTGGCAGGCCAGCCCCCCGCACGTGATAACCTTGCGCCCATCTCGATGCAGACGAATCTGCCAGGCCTGAGCCTACCGAGAATGGCCAGTACTGTGCGAATGGATGCAAGCACCGGACGTCAAAGCCATTCGGCAAGGCCATCGGCCCGCCATCTCTGCACCCCATACATTCATGCACAAGCGCCTAACTCACTGATGCAGCACGAAAAAATCGACCTATCCAGCCATACCCCGATGATGCAGCAGTACTGGAGGCTGAAGAACCAGCACCCGGACCAACTGATGTTCTATCGCATGGGCGACTTCTACGAGCTGTTCTACGAGGACGCCAAGAAGGCCGCCAAGCTGCTGGACATCACCCTGACCGCACGCGGGCAGTCCGCCGGCAATTCCATTCCCATGGCCGGCATCCCCTTCCATTCTGCAGAGGGCTACCTGGCCAAGCTGGTGAAGCTCGGCGAATCGGTAGTGATCTGCGAACAGATCGGTGATCCGGCCACCAGCAAGGGGCCAGTGGAGCGCCAGGTCGTACGCATCCTGACTCCCGGTACAGTCAGCGACGAAGCGCTGCTCGACGAGCGCCGCGACAACCTGATTGCCGCCGTGCTGGGCGATGAGCGCCTGTTCGGCCTGGCCGTGCTGGACATCACCAGCGGCCGTTTCAACGTCCAGGAAATAAAAGGCTGGGAAACCCTGCTGGCCGAGCTGGAGCGCCTGAATCCCGCCGAGCTGCTGATCCCCGACGACTGGCCCCAGGGCCTGCCGGCGGAGAAACGCCGTGGCTCGCATCGCCGCGCGCCCTGGGACTTCGATCGCGACACGGCGAAAAAGAGCCTGTGCCAGCAATTCGGCGTGCAGGACCTCAAGGGCTTCGGCTGCCAGGAACTGACACTGGCCATTGGTGCCGCGGGCTGCCTGCTGACCTACGCCAAGGAAACCCAGCGTACCGCCCTGCCGCACCTGCGCAGCCTGCGTCATGAGCGCATCGACGACACCGTGATCCTCGATGGCGCCAGCCGCCGCAACCTGGAACTGGATACCAACCTTGCCGGCGGCCGCGACAATACCCTGCAATCGGTAGTCGATCGCTGCCAGACCGCCATGGGCAGCCGCCTGCTGACCCGCTGGCTGAATCGCCCATTGCGCGACCGCGCCGTCCTCGAAGCCCGCCAGGACTCCATCGCCTGCTTGCTGGAGCGCTACCGCTTCGAGACCCTCCAGCCACAGCTGAAGGAAATCGGCGATGTCGAGCGGATCCTTGCCCGAATCGGCCTGCGCAACGCCCGCCCGCGTGATCTCGCCCGACTGCGCGACGCCCTCGCCGCGCTGCCGCAACTGCAGAACGGCATGCTTGAACTCGAAGCCCCGCACCTGGGCGAACTGGCCAGCAGCATCCGCACCTACCCGGAGCTGGCCGACCTGCTGGCCCGGGCCGTGATCGAGAACCCGCCAGCGGTGATCCGAGACGGCGGCGTCATCGCCCGCGGCTACGACGCCGAGCTGGACGAGCTGCAGATGCTCAGCGAGAACGCCGGCCAGTACCTGAT
Organism: Pseudomonas sp. GD03903; assembly: GCF_029840045.1. Lineage (NCBI taxonomy): Bacteria > Pseudomonadati > Pseudomonadota > Gammaproteobacteria > Pseudomonadales > Pseudomonadaceae > Pseudomonas > Pseudomonas sp. GD03903. The sequence goes on from NZ_JAOCBT010000026.1 coordinate 42,311, forward strand.
GGACCTGGAAACCCGCGAAAAGGCTCGTACTGGCCTGCCGAACCTGAAGGTTGGCTACAACCGCATCCACGGTTACTACATCGAACTGCCCCGCGTGCAGGCCGAACAGGCTCCCGCTGACTACATCCGCCGCCAGACCCTGAAGGGCGCTGAGCGCTTCATCACGCCGGAGCTGAAGGCTTTCGAGGACAAGGCGCTATCGGCCCAGAGCCGCGCCCTCGCCCGTGAGAAGCAACTCTACGAAGAACTGCTGGAACTGCTGATCGGCCAACTGGCGCCACTGCAGGACACGGCTGCCGCACTGGCCGAACTGGACGTGCTGGCCAACCTCGCCGAACGTGCACTGAATCTCGACCTGAACCGCCCCCGCTTCGTCGAAGAGTCCGGCATTCTCATCGAGCAGGGCCGCCACCCGGTGGTCGAGCAAGTACTGAATACGCCCTTCGTCGCCAACGACCTGAACCTCGACGAAGACACCCGCATGTTGGTGATTACTGGTCCGAACATGGGCGGTAAATCGACCTATATGCGGCAAACAGCGCTTATCGTGCTGCTGGCACATATCGGCAGTTTCGTCCCGGCCGCACGCTGTGAGCTGTCCCTGGTGGACCGCATCTTCACCCGCATCGGCTCCTCCGACGACCTTGCCGGCGGCCGCTCCACCTTCATGGTGGAAATGAGTGAAACCGCGAATATTCTGCACAACGCCAGCGACCGCAGCCTGGTGCTGATGGACGAAGTGGGCCGTGGCACCAGCACCTTCGACGGACTGTCGCTCGCCTGGTCCGCCGCCGAGCATCTGGCGAAGCTGCGTGCCTTTACCCTGTTCGCAACTCACTATTTCGAGCTGACCGTTCTCCCCGAAAGCGAACCGGCAGTGGCCAACGTTCACCTGAACGCCACCGAGCACAACGAGCGCATCGTCTTCCTGCACCACGTTCTGCCCGGCCCGGCCAGCCAGAGTTACGGCCTGGCAGTGGCGCAACTGGCAGGCGTACCGGGTGCGGTAATTCAGCGCGCCCGCGAGCATCTGTCCCGCCTGGAAACCACCAGCCTACCCCACGAGTCACCACGCTCGACCGACCCGAAAAGCCCGGCACCACTGCAAAGTGACCTGTTCGCCAGCCTGCCGCATCCGATCGTCGAAGAGCTGATGCGTGTCAGCCCTGATGACCTGACACCGCGTCAAGCTCTCGAATTGTTATATGCATGGAAGATGCGGGTCTGACGGACCGCGGGACAAGCTGCTAGAATCGCGCGCGCTTAGCCGCCCGCCTGAGGAGAAAATTAGAAATGACCTTCGTCGTCACCGACAACTGCATCAAGTGCAAATACACCGACTGCGTGGAAGTATGCCCGGTGGACTGCTTCTACGAAGGCCCGAACTTCCTGGTCATCCACCCGGATGAGTGCATCGACTGCGCCCTGTGCGAACCGGAATGTCCGGCACAGGCGATCTTCTCCGAAGACGAAGTCCCGGATGGTATGCAGGAGTTCATCGAGCTGAACAAGGATCTGGCCGATGTATGGCCGAACATCACCGAGAAGAAGGATTCCCTGCCGGACGCCGAAGAGTGGGATGGCAAGCCGAACAAGATGCAGTACCTGGAGCGCTGAGTTCTACTGCCTCCAGAAATAGAAAAGGCCCGCCTGGTGCGGGCCTTTCTGCATCTGGGATTTCACTTTTCTGCGGGCAAAAAAAGGGGCGGGATAACCCGCCCACTCTTTCTTCCCTTCTTCATCGTCCTGATGAACCGCTTCCTGCGGTGGGTCCTGGCCGACATCCTTACCGGCCTGCGTCTTTCCGTGTACGCAGGGGTGATATTACCCGCCTGCCGTGCCACGGCAACTGGGTCACTTCCGCGCACCCGACCATCTCCGCGCCTCCGATATAAAATAAAATCCTTAAAAAACAACATGATATAGATACTAGTCGCCGAGGCTGGCGACATTTCAAGCTGAACACTCACACACTGTGTAAGCGAATGCTTACATCGCGACGCATAAAAAAGCCCGGAATCATCCGGGCTCTTTTATTGTCGGCCAGCGCGCTACTGGAACAGTGCGTCGCTCGACAGGCCATTCTTCTCGAGGATCTCACGCAGACGCTTGAGGGCTTCGACCTGAATCTGCCGGACCCGCTCGCGGGTCAGACCGATTTCCTGGCCGACCTCCTCCAGGGTGCTGCTTTCGTGGCCGCGCAGACCAAAGCGGCGAATCACCACCTCGCGCTGCTTGTCGGTCAGTTCCGACAGCCACAGGTCGATGCTCTCGCTGAGATCGTCGTCCTGCAGTAGCTCACAGGGGTCGGTGGGACGGTCATCGGTCAAGGTATCGAGAAGGGTCTTGTCCGAATCCGGACCGAGAGAGACATCCACCGAAGTGACCCGCTCGTTCAGACCGAGCATCCGCTTCACCTCGTCGACCGGCTTCTCGAGCAGATTGGCGATTTCCTCGGGCGACGGCTCGTGGTCCAGCTTGTGGGTCAGCTCGCGAGCAGCCCGCAGATAGACGTTGAGCTCCTTCACCACGTGGATCGGCAAACGGATGGTGCGGGTCTGGTTCATGATGGCCCGTTCGATGGTCTGACGAATCCACCAGGTTGCGTAGGTGGAGAAGCGGAAACCACGCTCGGGATCGAATTTCTCCACCGCGCGGATCAGCCCGAGGTTACCCTCTTCGATCAGGTCGAGCAGGGAGAGGCCGCGGTTGACGTAACGTCGCGCGATCTTCACCACCAGACGCAGGTTACTTTCGATCATTCGCCGCCGACCGGCTGGGTCGCCCTTCTGCGCGAGACGCGCAAAGTGGACTTCCTCTTCCGGAGTCAGGAGCGGCGAGAAACCGATTTCATTCAGATACAGCTGGGTCGCGTCGAGCGCGCGGCTGTAGTCGATGTGCTTGTGTTGCTTGAGAGAGGAGAGTGAGGTGGCTTTAGGAGTGACTCGAAGCGATACCTGCTCTTCGGCAAGCGACTCTTCAAGGATGATGCCAGGCTCCAGCAGGAGCACTTCATCATCTACGTCAAACTCCGGCCCTTCTTTTTTAAGTGCCATGTCGTTATCCCTTGCTGAGTTCGACAACAAGCCCAGGTGCGTCCTTATCCTTAGGACACCTAGGCCCGCTCACCCACGCAGGGGAACAGCCAGCATCAACGACTTGGCAGGTATTGCAGCGGATCTACAGGTTTACCCTGGCGGCGAATCTCAAAGTGCAGCTTCACCCGGTCAGTCCCTGTGGAGCCCATCTCGGCAATGTTCTGCCCGACTTTGACCTGCTGCCCTTCCCGCACCAGCAACCTCCGGTTGTGACCGTAGGCGCTTACGTAGGTATCACTGTGCTTGATGATCACGAGTTCGCCGTAGCCCCGCAAACCACTACCGGCGTACACCACCGTGCCATTAGACGCAGCCAGGACAGGCTGGCCCAATTGCCCGCCTATATCAATCCCTTTATTCAAACTGCCGTTTGATGCAAAACGCCCAATCAGAGTGCCATTGGTTGGCCATATCCAGCCCCCCGCAGCCCCTCCTGCCACTGCCGGAGTTCCGCCAGTGGCGGGCGGCTGCGCGGGAGTAGTAACGACGGGAGTGGTCGGTTTGCTGGCGGTCGCAGGCGTGGATGTCGGTTTGTTGACGACTACCGGAGCGACAGGCGTTGTGTTTTTCGCGACGGATGGCGTTGTCGACGAGCCGCCATCGAAGCGGATGGCCTGACCCGGGCGAATGGTGTACGGCGCCGAGATGTTGTTGCGCGCGGCAAGGGCTTTCCAGTCCCAGCCGTAACGGAAAGCGATGGAATAGAGCGTGTCACCGGGACGCACCACGTACTGGCCGCTGGTGACAGTCGGCTTCTGCTGGGCGTTGCGGTCCACCACGGTCGTGGTGCTGCGCGAAGTCGAAGAACAGGCCGCCAGCAGGGAACAGACGGCAATCGCCACCACAGCGTGGCCCAGGCCCTTGATCCAGTTCCGTTGATACAGGGTCGCTGTCAAGCTCACCCATCCCCCTTATCCATGAATTGACGTCCAGCCTCACTGGCCGGCAGTTACCGCAGTCTTGCCCGCTTGCTCTCAGCCTAGCGGACCGTTGAGCAGCGGTACGAAGCGTACGGAGTCCAGCACCTGGCGCTGGAAGCCATCCTCGGTGCGGACAATCAGCATCAGCTGCTGCACCTCGCCGCCACCGACCGGAATTACCAGTCGCCCCCCTGGCGCCAACTGGTCCAGCAATGCCTGCGGGACCTCGGCCGCTGCCGCAGTGACGATGATGCCGTTGTAAGGCGCCAGGGCGGGCCAGCCTTCCCAGCCATCGCCCCAACGAAAGACAACATTTCTCAGGTTTAGCTCCGCAAGTCGTTCCTTGGCGCGGTCCTGCAGGGCCTGGATGCGCTCGACGGAGAACACCCGCTCCACCAGCTGCGACAATACGGCGGTCTGGTAGCCAGAGCCGGTGCCGATCTCCAGCACCTTGTCCAGCGGGCCGGCGGCCAGCAGCAATTCGGTCATCCGCGCCACCATGAAGGGCTGCGAGATGGTCTGGTTGTGCCCGATGGGCAGCGCGGTGTCTTCATAGGCGCGGTGCGACAACGCCTCGTCGACGAACAGGTGACGCGGTGTACGGCGGATCACTTCGAGTACGTGGGCGTTGGACAGGCCCTCTTCGTACAGACGCTGGATCAGCCGCTCACGGGTACGCTGGGAGGTCATGCCGATGCCGCCGCGGCGCGACAATTCATTGGCCATGGTCGAGCCCTCCGAGCCAGTCGCCAAGGACATTGAACGCCTCCCGGAAGGTCCGGTCCATCTGCAGCGGCGTAATCGACACGTAGCCTTGCATGACGGCGTGGAAATCAGTGCCCTCGCCGCCGTCTTCGGCATCGCCGGCAGCGGCAATCCAGTAGCCTTCCTTGCCGCGCGGATTGACCACCTTGACCGGCGGTTTGGCACGAGCACGGTGCCCCAGGCGAGTCATCTGGATGCCCTTGATGCGCTCCAGCGGCAGGTTGGGGATATTCACGTTGAGCACGGTGCGCGGCGGCAGGTCGAGCTTCTCGTGGGACTCCACCAGCAGGCGGGCGAAGTGCATCGCGGCCGGCAGATTGTCCGTCAGGCGCGAGCACAACGAGAAGGCGAAGGCCGGGCGGGACAGGAAGCGCCCCTCCAGGGCCGCTGCAACGGTACCCGAATAGAGCACGTCATCGCCCAGGTTGGCACCGAGGTTGATACCCGAGACGACCATTTCCGGCACTTCTTCGAGCAGGCCGTTGAGGCCCAGGTGCACGCAGTCGGTCGGGGTACCGTTGAGGCTGATGAAACCATTGCCCAGGCGATGGGGATGCAGCGGCCGATCCAGCGTCAGCGAACTACTCGCTCCGCTACGATCGGCTTCCGGGGCGATCACGATGCAGTCCGCATAATCGGACAGCGCGTCGTGAAGCGCGGCGATACCGGGTGCAGTGACCCCGTCGTCGTTGGCAATCAATATGCGCATGGGCTTTCCGTCTGCCCTGCCGGCACGAGGTCGATCAGCTCGCGCACTACCACGGTGGCGAAGCAGCCAGCCGGCAGGACGAATTCCAGTTGCAGAATGTCAGGGGCGGGATAATGCCATGTAAGGCCCGGGATGGGGAGGCGCAGAATGCGCCGTTCGTGCGCCATGTCCGCACCGGCGAGCCACTGGCAAAGCGCCATCTCAGCCTGCTGGACAGCGCGCTCCATGTCTCCGGGATGGTTCGTCGCCGGGGAATCGCCCTCGCCCCACATCGGCCCGGTGGGATGCAGATCCAGCGCCGCGAGGCGTGGATCAGAACATTCTGCTTCGCCAGCGGGGAAGAAACTGCGGCTGTCGGTGAACGCCAGCAGATCGCCGACCTGCGCCTGGTTCCAGGTTCCTTCTGCCACGCGGCGTGCCAGTACCTGGTTGAAAACGTAGCTACGCGCCGCCGAAAGCAACCGCGAACGCATGTTGCGATGTTCCGGCAGCTTGCCGCGCTCGGCGAAGCCCCGGGCGTCAAAGACGTTGCCACCGTCATGGCCGAAGCGCTGGGTGCCGAAGTAGTTCGGTACGCCCAGGGCCGTGATCGCTTTCAAGCGCGCCTCGAGCTGTTCGTGATCCGCCTTCAACTCAGTCAGGCGCAAGGTGAAGCCGTTGGCCGAATGCGCGCCCCGCTGCAGTTTGCGGCGGTGGCGGTTGCGTTCGAGAATACGCAGGCTGTCGTCCTCGGCGGCGGCCAGGTCCGGATCGGACTTGCCAGGCAGGTGCAGGCTGAACCACTGGCGGGTCAGCGCCTGGCGGTCCTTGAGCCCGGCGTAGCTGATCATCTTTACCGGCACACCGGCAGCGCGCGCCAGACGGCGGGCGGCTTCCTCGGTGTTCAGGCCACGCTTCTCGACCCACAGCCAGAGGTGTTCGCCATCACCGGAGAGCGGGATGTCCAGCACTTCGTCGACCTGGAAGTCTTCCGCCACTGCCTTGAGCACAGCGCTTCCGCAAGCATCGCCATGGGCGCGCGGGCCCAGCAGTTCCAACTCGGTCATGCGCGCCCCAGCAAAGCGACGGCGTGGACCGCAATGCCCTCTTCACGGCCGGTGAAGCCAAGCTTCTCGGTGGTGGTGGCCTTGACATTGACCTGCTCCAGCTCAACCTTCAGGTCGGCGGCGATGGCCTCGCGCATGCTCTGGATGTGCGGCGCCATCTTCGGCGCCTGGGCGATGATGGTGGTATCGACGTTTTCCACTTTCCAGCCCTTGGCTTCCACCAGCGACAGCACGTGGCGCAGCAAGGCGCGACTGTCGGCCCCCTTGAACTGCGGGTCGGTGTCGGGGAAGTGCTTGCCGATATCGCCCAGCGCGCAGGCGCCCAGCAAGGCATCGGCGAGCGCGTGCAACAGCACGTCGCCGTCGGAGTGGGCAATCAGCCCGAACTTGTGGGGAATACGCACGCCGCCAAGGGTGATGAAATCGCCCTCGCCGAAGCGGTGCACGTCGTAACCATGTCCGATACGCATGAAAAAACGCCCTGTAGATGTCAGGGCGTCGATTCTACCGGATCACCGCACCGAGGGTGTCAGCCACAGAGCGCTGCGGCGTGGTGGCGCAGGTGATCTTCGATGAAGCTCGCAATGAAGTAATAACTGTGGTCGTAGCCAGGCTGCAGGCGCAGTTGCAGCGGGTGACCGACCGCAGCGGCGGCTTCGTGCAAGGCTTCGGGCTTGAGCTGGACGGCGAGGAAGTCGTCGCGATCGCCCTGATCCACCAGTATCGGCAGGCGCTCTACGGCACCCGCCAGCAGCTCCACGGCATCCCATTCGCGCCAGGCGGCCGGGTCCTCTCCCAGGAAACGGCCCAGTGCCTTCTGGCCCCACGGACAGTCGCTCGGATGAGTGATCGGCGCGAAGGCCGACAATGACAGGTAACGCCCCGGATTGCGCAGGGCGCAGATCAGGGCACCATGGCCACCCATGGAGTGCCCGCTGATGCCGCGCTTGCGGGAAACCGGGAAGTTCGCCTCGATCAGCGCCGGCAGTTCCTGCACCACGTAATCGTGCATGCGGTAGTGCCGCGCCCAGGGCTCCTGGGTGGCGTTGACGTAGAAGCCCGCACCGAGACCGAAATCCCACGCACCATCCGGGTCACCCGGCACTTCCGGCCCGCGCGGGCTGGTGTCCGGCGCGACGATCACCAGTCCCAGCTCGGCAGCCATGCGCTGAGCGCCGGCCTTCTGCATGAAATTCTCGTCGGTGCAGGTCAGGCCGGACAGCCAGTACAGTACCGGCAAGCCCGCTTCAGGCTCGGCCTGGGGCGGCAGGTAGACCGCGAATACCATCTCGCAGCCGAGGGTTTCGGAACGGTGGCGGTAACGCTGGTGCCAGCCGCCAAAGCTTTTCTGGCTGCTGATCAGTTCGATGGAATCCGTCATGGAGTCCTCCTTTTCCGTGAAGCCGGGGCCACGAAGCCCCGGCCACGCGATCAGTAATGGATGACGGAGCGGATGCTCTTGCCTTCGTGCATCAGGTCGAAGGCTTCGTTGATCTTCTCCAGGCCCATGGTGTGGGTGATGAAGGTATCCAGCGGAATCTCGCCCTTCTGCGCCTTCTCCACATAGCTCGGCAGCTCGGTGCGGCCCTTCACGCCGCCAAAGGCGGAACCGCGCCAGACGCGACCGGTGACCAGCTGGAACGGACGCGTACTGATTTCCTGGCCGGCGCCAGCGACGCCGATGATGGTGGATTCGCCCCAGCCCTTGTGGCAGCACTCCAGCGCCGCACGCATCAACTGGACGTTGCCCACACACTCAAAGGAATAGTCCACGCCGCCATCCGTCATTTCGACGATCACTTCCTGGATCGGCTTCTGATGGTCCTTCGGATTGACGAAATCGGTAGCACCCAGTTCCTTGGCGATATCGAACTTCGCCGGGTTGATGTCCACCGCAATGATGCGCGAAGCCTTGGCCATTTTCGCACCGATGATCGCCGCCAGGCCGATGCCGCCCAGGCCGAAGATGGCGACGGTAGCGCCTTCTTCCACCTTGGCGGTATTCAGCACAGCGCCGATGCCGGTAGTGACGCCGCAGCCGAGCAGGCAGACCTTTTCCAGCGGAGCTTCCTCAGGAATCTTCGCCAGGGAGATTTCCGGCAGCACGGTGTACTCGGAGAAAGTCGAGCAGCCCATATAGTGGTAGATCGGCTCGCCCTTGTAGGAAAAGCGGCTGGTGCCATCGGGCATCAGGCCCTTGCCCTGGGTGGCGCGCACGGCCTGGCAGAGATTGGTCTTGCCGGATTTGCAGAACTTGCACTCACGGCATTCGGCGGTGTACAGCGGGATCACGTGATCACCGACCTTCAGCGATGTCACGCCCTCACCCACTGCCTCGACGATGCCGCCACCCTCGTGCCCCAGGATGCACGGGAACACGCCCTCGGAGTCCTGGCCGGACAGGGTGTATGCGTCGGTGTGACAGACGCCGGTGGCAACGATACGCACCAGCACCTCCCCCTTCTGCGGCGGCGCCACATCCACTTCGACGATTTCCAACGGCTGGTTGGGGGCGAAGGCGACGGCGGCACGGGACTTGATCATCGGGAAACTCCTGAACAAAGGAAACGACAACGCCCGCCTGTGGCGGACGGATTCGGCGCGCTGGCCGAGAAACCGGGACGGGCCGGGGCCACGTCGGGGAGCGTTCGGGACGGCATGTAAGAAGCGCACCCCAAAGCCTTGGAAGTGTAGAAAACCCTGTTTCAGGGAATAATCAGGCAATAATCAAAACATTATTGCCATACAGGGACAATCCAGATGCATCGCTGGGAAGGGCTGGACGAATTCGTCGCCGTCGCCGAAACAGGTCAGTTCACCGCCGCCGCCGAGCGCCTCGGGGTGTCTTCGTCCCACGTCAGCCGCCAGGTCGCACGACTGGAAGAGCGACTGCAGACCCGCCTGCTCTACCGCAACACCCGCAAAGTCACGCTCAGCGAAGCCGGCCAGACCTTCCTGCAGCATTGCCGACGCCTGCAGGACGCGCGGGAAGAAGCCCTGCGCGCAGTCAGCGACTTGTCCGCCGAACCCAAGGGGCTGTTACGCATGACTTGTGCGGTCGCCTACGGCGAGCGATTCGTGGTGCCGCTGGTCAATGAGTTCATGGCGCAGTTCCCACAACTGCGGGTAGAGATCGAACTCTCCAACCGCCAGCTCGACCTGCTTCACGAAGGTTTCGACCTGGCGATCCGCCTCGGCCGCCTCAGTGATTCGCGGCTGGTGGCGACGCGGCTGGCGCCGCGGGTGATGTACCTCTGTGCCACGCCGGAGTACCTCGCACGCCACGGCACGCCACAGGGTACCGGCGAGCTGGCACAGCACAATTGCCTGGTGGGCAGCAGCGACCAGTGGAGTTTTCTCGAGGATGGCCGGGAAACCCAGCACCGGGTGCAAGGCAACTGGCGCTGCAACAGTGGCCAGGCGGTGCTGGACGCCGCGTTGCGTGGCTTCGGTTTGTGCCAATTGCCGGATTACTACGTGCTGGAGCACTTGCGCAGCGGCAGCCTGATATCCCTGCTGGATGCACATCGACCGCCCAATACCGGGGTCTGGGCGCTGTATCCACAGCAGCGACACCTGTCGCCCAAGGTCCGTCAACTGGTGGATCATCTCAAGCAAGGCCTGCAGTTCCTGCAGCCCGCCGCATTGCCCTGAAGCAAGCGCGCGGACGAGGCCTTGGCTAGAATGGGCGGTTTCCCACCCTTCGGATCAAGGACGACGACATGTCAGCCCTTTCTTCCTTCCGCGAGCGCTATTTGCTGCGCTTCTGGTCGCCATTGCCGACCCTGGTCGCCCTGGGCGTCATCTCGGCTTACTACTTCGCCATGACCGGCACCTTCTGGGCGGTGACCGGTGAATTCACTCGCTGGGGCGGCCACGTGCTGTCCTGGTTCGGCCTGCAGCCCCAGGAATGGAGCTACTTCAAGATCATCGGCCTGCAGGGCACGCCGCTGGATCGTGTCGATGGCGTGATGATCATTGGCATGTTCCTCGGCGCGCTGGCCTGCGCGCTCTGGGCCGGCAACGTCAGCCTGCGCTGGCCTACCAGCAAGCGCCGCCTGCTGCAGGGCCTTATCGGCGGGGTGATCGCCGGATTCGGCGCGCGCCTGGCGATGGGTTGCAACCTGGCGGCTTTCTTCACCGGTATCCCGATGTTCTCGGTGCACGCCTGGGCCTTCATGTTCTCGACGGTAATCGGCGCCTGGTTCGGCGTGAAGATCAGCCTGCTGCCGTTCCTGCGTATTCCGCTGAAGGTTGGCGGCAAGGCCGCCGCCCTGCCGAGTGCCGAAGCCCTGGCTCATCGCGCCAGACTGCAGTGGCGCCTGGGCCTGGGCGTGCTGGCGATCGCTGCGCTGTTCGCCGCCTGGCGCTTCGAGGTCTCCCTGGTGCTGGGCATGGCCTGCCTGTTCGGCCTGCTGTTCGGCGGCCTGATCGAACGCGCGCAGATCTGCTTCACCAGCGCCGCGCGCGATCTCTGGACCACCGGCCGGACCCAGGCAGCATTCGGCATCCTGCTGGGCATGGCTGCTGCTTGTGTCGGCACCTTCGCGGCGATCCACAACGGCCTGCCGCCGAAGATCTTCTGGATGGGTCCGAACGCCGTGATCGGCGGCGTGCTGTTCGGCATCGGCATCGTGCTGGCCGGCGGCTGCGAGACCGGCTGGATGTATCGCTCGATGGAAGGCCAGGTGCATTTCTGGGTGGTCGGCGTCGGCAACGTGATCGGCGGCACACTGGTCGCGGTGTTCTGGGACCAGCTCGGCACCAGCCTTGCCCTGCCCTATCCCAAGCTCAACCTGCTGCAGGAATTCGGCCCCGGCGGCGGCCTGCTGATTACCTTCGCCGGCCTCGCCCTGTGCATGCTGCTGGTGCAGCTCAACGCACAGCGCTTCACTCGTAAACGGAAAGCCAACGATGTCCGAAACCAAGACGCCGACGCTGTCGCTTGATCTGCGCGGCGAGCACTGCCCGTACAACGCCATCGCCACCCTGGAAACCCTGGAGACGCTCAAGCCAGGCGATCTGCTGGAAGTGATCACCGACTGCTCGCAGTCGGTGCATGGTATTCCGGAAGACACCAAGCGCCATGGCTATCACTGCCTGGCGGTTGAACAGCATGGCGCGCTGTTCCGCTTCCTGATCGAGGTCCCGCTGCTGGGCTGAGGGTGCTTTTGTAGGAGCGGGCTCCGCCCGCGATGAGCCCGAATCGCGCCGGAAGCCAATCGCGGACAAAGTCCGCTCCTACGAGACGCTTGTGCGCTTGGGGCGGCCCTCACCCTAACCCCAGGGGAGAGGGGACCGTTCGGTGCAGGGTGAAAGGCCGGCAACAGCCGGCACGGACAGCTCCCTCTCCCCCTGGGAGAGGGCAGGGGCGAGGGGAAAGCATCGGCACGGGCTTCCCGAGAAAGACAGTTGCTCCTACGGTCCAGCCCGGCGCGCAGCCGGTAAAGAGCGAGCTTGCTCGCGAACCTGCCCAGCACTGAAGTCGCCGGAAACTTTGTTCGCGAGCAAGCTCGCGCCTACAGAGGCTGGATATGCCGCGAACGGTCGAGGGCCGGCGAGCAGGAATCAGTGCTTGGCGAAGTTGCGCTGCAGGCGTTGCAGGTCTTCCGGAGTGGTGACCTTGATATTGTCCACCCGCCCTTCCACCATGCGCGGCGCATAGCCCGCCCACTCCATGGCAGAAGCCTCGTCGGTGATGGCCGCATCGGCCACCAGCGCATCGGCGAGCGCACGATGCAGCGCACCGAGGCGAAACATCTGCGGAGTGTAGGCCTGCCAGACCACGCTGCGATCGATGGTTTCGACTACCCGACCATCAGTACCAACACGCTTCAAGGTATCGCGCGCGGGTACACCGAGCAGGCCACCTACGGCGTCGAATTCCAACTCGTCCAGCAGGCGATCCAGATCGGTTCGCGCAAGGTTCGGCCGGGCGGCATCGTGCACCAGCACCCAGTCGTCCGGCGTGGCGCCCAGTTCGGTGAGGCGCAACAAGCCGTTGAGCACGGAATCGGCGCGTTCGCGGCCACCATCGGCGCGCTGGATCCGCTCGTTGGAAGCGCTTGGCAGGGTCGGCCACCAGGGATCGTCGGCAGCCAGGCAGACTACCAGCCCTTTCAGGCGGGGATGGCCGAGGAAGCAATCGAGGGTGCGCTCGAGAATGCTGCGGCCGGCAAGGTCGAGGTATTGCTTGGGGCGGTCGGCGCGCATCCGCGAACCGATGCCTGCGGCCGGAATCACGGCCCAGAAGGCGGGAGTGTTCATTGCGCGAGCTGGTAGAGGGTTTCCTTGTCCTTGACCATGCCGAGTTCGTGACGGGCACGCTCCTCGACGGTCTCGGTGCCTTTCTTGAGCTCGGCCACTTCGGCCTCGAGGATGCGGTTACGCTCGAGCAGGCGCTCGTTCTCACCCTGCTGATCGGCGATCTGCTTCTGCAGCTCACGCACCTGCGCCAGGCTGCCATCACCCACCCACAGGCGATACTGCAGGCCGGCCAGCGCCAGGATCAGCACAAGAAACAGCCAGTAGGGGCTACGTAACCTCAAACCTTCAGCTCCATACGCAAAGGGGTGGCTCCTGCCACCCCTTCACCGTACCAGACTAGGATCAGCCGCGGAATTCCGCGCGACCACGGTACGGCGCCTTGGCGCCCAGCTGCTCTTCGATGCGCAGCAGCTGGTTGTACTTGGAAACGCGGTCGGAGCGGCACAGCGAACCGGTCTTGATCTGACCAGCGGCAGTACCGACGGCCAGGTCAGCGATGGTGCTGTCCTCGGTTTCGCCCGAACGGTGCGAGATCACCGCGGTGAAGCCGGCGGCCTTGGCCATCTGGATGGCTTCCAGGGTCTCGGTCAGCGAGCCGATCTGGTTGAACTTGATCAGGATCGAGTTGCCGATCTTCTCGTCGATGCCGCGCTTGAGGATCTTGGTGTTGGTGACGAACAGGTCGTCACCGACCAGTTGCACCTTCTCGCCGATCTTGTCGGTCAGGACTTTCCAGCCAGCCCAATCGGACTCGTCCATACCATCTTCGATGGAGATGATCGGGTAGCGCTGGGTCAGGCCGGCCAGGTAGTCGGCGAAACCTTCGGCGCTGAATACCTTGCCTTCGCCTTCGAGGTCGTACTGGCCGTCCTTGAAGAACTCGGAGGAGGCGCAGTCCAGGGCCAGGGTCACGTCTTCGCCCAGCTTGTAGCCGGCATTGGCGACAGCTTCGGCGATGGCAGCCAGGGCGTCTTCGTTGGAAGCCAGGTTCGGTGCGAAGCCACCTTCGTCACCCACGGCGGTGTTCAGGCCACGGGCCTTCAGCACGGCCTTGAGGTGGTGGAAGATCTCGGCGCCCATGCGCAGCGCGTCGGCGAAGTTCTTGGCACCTACCGGCTGAACCATGAACTCCTGGATGTCGACGTTGTTATCGGCGTGCTCGCCACCGTTGATGATGTTCATCATTGGAACCGGCATGGAGTACTGGCCCGGAGTGCCGTTCAGGTCGGCGATGTGCGCGTACAGCGGCACGCCCTTGGCCTGTGCGGCGGCCTTGGCGGCGGCCAGGGACACGGCGAGGATCGCGTTGGCGCCCAGCTTGCCTTTGTTCTCGGTGCCGTCGAGGTCGATCATCGCGTGATCCAGACCTTTCTGGTCAGCCGCGTCCTTGCCCAGCAGCAGGTCGCGGATCGGGCCATTGATGTTGGCCACGGCCTTCAGTACGCCTTTGCCCAGGTAACGGCTCTTGTCGCCATCGCGCAGTTCGAGAGCCTCGCGGGAACCGGTGGATGCACCGGACGGTGCGCAAGCGCTGCCGACGATGCCGTTGTCCAGGATCACGTCCGCTTCAACGGTCGGGTTGCCGCGGGAGTCCAGGACCTCACGGCCCTTGATGTCGACGATCTTTGCCATTCTTGATAACACTCCGAAGATAGAGATAAACGGGGCGGCTGGTGAGACTCAGGCAGTCTCGATTACGGGGAAACTCTTCACCAGGTCGTCCAACTGCTTGAGCTGGGACAGGAAAGGTTCGAGCTTGTTCAGGCGCAGGGCACACGGACCGTCGCACTTGGCGTTCTCGGGGTCCGGATGGGCCTCCAGGAACAGGCCGGCGAGGCCCTGGCTCATGCCGGCCTTGGCCAGGTCGGTGACCTGGGCGCGGCGGCCGCCGGCGGAATCGGCGCGACCGCCCGGCATCTGCAGGGCATGGGTCACGTCGAAGAACACCGGGTACTCGAACTGCTTCATGATGCCGAAGCCGAGCATGTCCACCACCAGGTTGTTGTACCCGAAGGAGGAGCCACGCTCGCAGAGGATCAACTGGTCGTTACCCGCTTCCTCGCACTTGCGCAGGATGTGTTTCATCTCCTGCGGCGCGAGGAACTGGGCCTTCTTGATATTGATCACCGCGTTGGTCTTGGCCATCGCCACGACCAGGTCGGTCTGCCGCGACAGGAAGGCCGGCAGCTGGATGATGTCGCAGACCTCGGCCACCGGAGCGGCCTGGTAAGGCTCGTGCACGTCGGTGATGACCGGCACCTTGAAGGTCTTCTTGATCTCCTCGAAGATCTTCAGCCCTTCTTCCATGCCCGGACCACGGAACGAGGTGATCGAGGAACGGTTGGCCTTGTCGAAGCTGGCCTTGAACACGTAAGGGATACCGAGCTTCTCGGTGACCTTCACGTACTCTTCGCAGACCTGCATCGCCAGGTCGCGCGACTCCAGCACGTTCATGCCGCCGAACAGCACGAACGGCAGGTCGTTGCCGATCTGGATATCACCGACGCGGATGATCTTCTGGGTCATGTTCAGGCTTTCCCGGCTTGCTTCAGGGCGGCGTTGACGAAGCCGCTGAACAGCGGGTGGCCATCACGCGGGGTGGAAGTGAATTCCGGGTGGAACTGGCAGGCGACGAACCACGGATGATCCGGAGCCTCGACCACTTCGACCAGCGCACCGTCGCCGGAGCGGCCGGAGATCTTCAGGCCGGCGGCTTCCAGTTGCGGACGCAGGTTGTTGTTCACTTCATAACGGTGACGGTGACGCTCGACGATCACTTCCTTGCCGTAGCAGTCGTGCACCAGGGTACCGGCGGAGAGCAGGCACTCCTGGGCGCCCAGGCGCATGGTGCCGCCCAGGTCGGAAGCCTCGGTGCGCACTTCGGTGGCGCCGGTGGCGTCCTGCCATTCGGTGATCAGGCCGACGACCGGATGGCCGCTGGACTTGTCGAACTCGGTGGAGTTGGCATCGGTCCAGCCCAGCACGTTGCGGGCGTATTCGATGACAGCCACCTGCATGCCCAGGCAGATGCCCAGGTACGGAACCTTGTTCTCACGGGCGTACTGCACGGCGGTGATCTTGCCTTCCACGCCGCGCAGGCCGAAGCCGCCCGGAACCAGGATGGCGTCGGCGCCTTCGAGCAGGCTGGTGCCCTGTTGCTCGATGTCCTCGGAGTCGATGTAGCGCAGGTTGACCTTGGTGCGGCTCTGGATGCCGGCATGGGTCATGGCCTCGATCAGCGACTTGTAGGCGTCGAGCAGCTCCATGTACTTGCCGACCATGGCGATGGTGACTTCACGCTCGGGATTGAGCTTGGCGTCGACCACCCGGTCCCACTCGGACAGGTCAGCCGGGCCGCACTCGAGGCCGAAGCGCTCGACGACGAAATCATCGACGCCCTGGGCATGCAGCACGGACGGAATGCGGTAGATGGTGTCGACGTCTTCCAGCGAGATGACCGCACGCTCTTCCACGTTGGTGAACAGGGCGATCTTGCGGCGGGAGGAGACGTCCACCGGATGGTCGGAACGGCAGACCAGGATGTCCGGCTGCAGGCCGATGGAGCGCAGCTCCTTGACCGAATGCTGGGTCGGCTTGGTCTTGGTCTCGCCGGCAGTGGCGATGTACGGGACCAGCGTCAGGTGCATCAGCATGGCGCGGCGCGAACCGATCTCCACGCGCAGCTGGCGGATGGCCTCGAGGAAAGGTTGCGATTCGATATCACCGACGGTGCCGCCGACTTCAACCAGGGCCACGTCGGCATCGCCGGCGCCCTTGATGATGCGACGCTTGATTTCGTCGGTGATGTGCGGGATCACCTGCACGGTAGCGCCCAGATAGTCACCACGGCGCTCCTTGCGCAGCACGTCCATGTAGACGCGACCGGTGGTGAAGTTGTTGTTCTGGGTCATCGTGGTACGAACGAAACGCTCATAGTGGCCCAGATCGAGGTCGGTCTCGGCACCGTCGTGGGTGACGAACACCTCACCGTGCTGGAACGGGCTCATGGTGCCCGGATCGACGTTGATGTAGGGGTCCAGCTTGAGCATCGTGATCTTCAGGCCACGCGCTTCCAGAATGGCAGCCAAGGAAGCCGAGGCGATGCCTTTCCCCAATGAAGAAACAACACCACCCGTGACGAAGATGTAGCGCGTCATGAAAAGCCCTGAATGTCAGCGTTTAGGCGGCTCGGCCGCCGGGGAAGCGAAGGTGTCGGGTACAAGACCCGGCTCACGACTTCGTCGTGAAAATAGCGAACTCCCGCTGATTCCGGGGGAATCGACGGGAGCGGTACAAGACGGGAGCGTAGTCTACCGGAAAGCGGCTATCAGCTCAAACCCGAGTCATTCGTCGGAGGTGTCCAGCGCAGGGTCCAGCCCTGTCCCGGCTCCCCGCGCAGGTCCGGCAGCAGCGCTACACCGAGCAGTTCGTCGGCTCGCCAGAGCAATGGCAGACGGCCACGCAGGAAGGCGGGTATGGCCGCTTCGTTGAGCAGCCGTTTCAGGTCACGTCGACCACGCCCAGGCAGCGTCATTACCTCGCCGCCCTGGCGATAGCGGATTTCCAGCGGCCCGCTCGGCGGCTCGCCCTCCAGACGCAACGAACCATTACCCGGCAGCGAAAGTGGCCGCGACGGCTCATGCCAAACCTGATTCAGCGGGACGAAATCCAGCCACTGGCTGGCCAGCCACCAGAGCCGGCCATGGGCACGACGCAACTCGCCATCGGCAAGCCGCCAGATTGGCTCAGCGTCTTCGCGGGCATCGCGCAAATCCTGCCAGCCAGCCCAATGCGCGCTATCGGGCAGGCGCGCCAGGGGAGCGAGCCAGTGCCGCAGCGCGTTGCGCTGACGCGGTTCGCTCAACTCAACAAGGGCAGCAAGGGCCAGTGAGGGAAGCTGCATGCCGATGTACTCGGACCGCGCACCGGCGCCGATCAGATCGTTCTGCGCCAACTCACCCAGCAGCCCCTCGGCTTCCGCCAGGTGCTCGGCGCTGCGAGCAATGGTTTCGACAGCTGCGGGCCAACGCCGAACGACACCCGGAAGGACGTTGTTGCGCAGGTAGTTGCGGTCATGCTCGTCACTGGCGTTGGAAGGATCCTCCACCCAGCTCAGGCCCTGGCCGCGGGCATAGGCTTCCAGTTGCTGGCGGGTGACGCCCAGGAGCGGGCGCAACAACTCGCCAACGCCCAGCGCACGGCTCGGCGCCATCCCCGACAGCCCGCGCACACCCGCTCCCCGGAACAGCCGGAACAGCACGGTTTCAGCCTGATCGTCGCGGTGCTGGCCAGTCAGCAGGCACTCACCTGCGGCC
This sequence comes from Pseudomonas sp. GD03903, assembly GCF_029840045.1. Lineage (NCBI taxonomy): Bacteria > Pseudomonadati > Pseudomonadota > Gammaproteobacteria > Pseudomonadales > Pseudomonadaceae > Pseudomonas > Pseudomonas sp. GD03903. The sequence continues at coordinate 60,431 of NZ_JAOCBT010000026.1, forward strand.
AGTGCCGATACGAACACCCGGTAACGCGCCTCGCGCGCCGCACGCTCGAGGCTGGCGCCACCATCGACCTGTACTCGCGCGAACTGTATTGGCACACCGAGGGAATTGCAGAAGCGCTGGCAATGCGCCGGCCAGGCATCAGCGACAGCCTGCAGGCCGTGGTGGACATGGATGGCGGATATCGGCGGCAAGGCTTCGCGACGGGCGAGCTGTACCAGCAGATGCAGGAGGACGGTGGAATCGAGGCCACCGGAATAAGCCACGCGCCACGCCGGCGCGGTGCGCCAGGGAGCAAGGAAGTTCAGCAGCAGTGATTCAAGGGACATGGCGCAGGTCGGCAGGGTCGGGGACGAGGCAAGGATACCTCGTCACCCGCACTGCGCCGAAGGCGTCGATCAGGCGACGCCGTAGCTCATCAGGCGCTCGTAGCGGCGCGCGAGGAGTTCGTCGGTGCTCAACTGGTTCAGCGTGTCGAGTTGGCCGAGCAGGGACTGACGAATGGTCTCGGCCATGGCAGCCGGATCGCGGTGGGCGCTGCCCAGTGGCTCGGGAATGACGTTGTCGACGATCCCCAGGTCCTTCAGGCGGTTGGCGGTGATGCCCATGGCCTCGGCCGCTTCGGGCGCCTTCTCGGCAGTACGCCAGAGGATCGAAGCGCAGCCTTCGGGCGAGATCACCGCGTAGGTGGAGTACTGCAGCATGTTCAGTTGGTCGCACACGCCGATGGCCAGCGCACCGCCCGAACCGCCTTCGCCGATCACGGTAGCAATGATCGGGGTTTTCAGGCGTGCCATGACACGCAGGTTCCAGGCGATCGCTTCGCTCTGGCCACGCTCTTCGGCGTCAATGCCCGGGTAGGCGCCAGGGGTATCGATGAAGGTCAGGATCGGCATCTTGAAGCGTTCGGCCATTTCCATCAGGCGGCAGGCCTTGCGGTAGCCTTCCGGGCGCGGCATGCCGAAGTTGCGGCGCACCTTCTCGCGCACTTCGCGGCCCTTCTGGTGGCCGATGATCATCACCGGCTGGTCTTCCAGACGGGCAACGCCGCCGACGATCGCGGCGTCATCGGAGAAGTGGCGATCACCGTGCAGCTCTTCGAACTCGGTGAAGATGTGCTCGATGTAGTCCAGGGTATAGGGGCGACGCGGATGGCGCGCGAGCTGAGCGATCTGCCAGCTGGACAGGTTGCCGAAGATGTTCTCGGTCAGCGCCTTGCTCTTTTCCTGAAGACGGGAGATTTCGTCGGTGATGTTCAGGGCGTTGTCGTTACCGACCAACCGCAACTCTTCGATCTTGGCGTGCAGGTCGGCGATGGGCTGTTCGAAATCGAGAAAATTCGGGTTCATGGGCTATCCGTCGTTCTGTTGGCGGCTGGGCCTGGTCCGTAGGCGCCCTACCTTACGGTATCGGGCGCCGAGGGTCGAGACTGGCGGGCGGGCGGCCTTTGGCCACCGCCGCGCTAGCGGTAGTTCAGGAAGACGTTGTCGCGGCCGAACTGGTCACGCAGCGCTTGAATCAGGTTGTCTGCCGGGTCGATCCGCCACTGCTCGCCGAACTGCAACAGGGCGCGCGCCTGCTCGCCGCTGTAGTCGACGGTGACCGGACAACTGCCCCGGTGGCGGGTGCACAGATCGGCCAGCCAGCGCAGGCGGTCGCCCTTGAGGGCGTCGGCATGCACACGCACGCGCAGGCTCTCGGCCAGCGAAGTACGGGCCTCTTCCAGGCCCATCACGCGCTTGGCGCGCAGGCGCAGGCCGCCGGAGAAATCGTCCTGGCTGACTTCACCCTCGATCACCACCAGTGCGTCGGTCTGCAGCAGCGCCTGGTTGGCGGCGAAGGCTTCGGCGAACAGCGAGGCTTCGATGCGACCGGAGCGGTCGTCCAGGGTCACGAAGCCCATTTTGTCACCGCGCTTGTTCTTCATCACCCGCAGGTTGACGATCAGGCCGGCAACCGTCTGGGTATCGCGCGCTGGCTTCAGCTCGACGATGCGCTGGCGGGCAAAACGCCGTACCTCACCCTCGTACTCATCGATCGGGTGGCCGGTCAGGTACAGGCCGAGAGTGTCCTTCTCGCCCTTCAGACGCTCCTTGAGGTTGAGTTCCTTGACCTTGCGGTGGTTGGCGTAGACATCGGCCTCGGGCTCGGCGAACACCCCACCGAACAGGTCCATGTGGCCACTATCGTGGCTGCGCGAGGTCTGCTCGGCGGCTTTCACGGCTTCTTCCATGGAGGCCAGCAGCACGGCACGGTTGATGTCGACGTGGGCGTGGTAGGCCTTCTGTTCCTCATGGAAGTGCGGACCGAGGCGGTCCAGCGCACCGGCGCGGATCAGCGCCTCCAGGGTGCGCTTGTTGACGCGCTTGAGATCGATGCGGTCGCAGAAGTCGAACAGGTTCTTGAACGGGCCGCCTTCATTTCGGCACTCGGTGATTGCCTCTACCGGGCCTTCGCCGACGCCCTTGATCGCACCCAGTCCGTAGACGATCTGGTCGTCCTCGTCGACGGTGAAGCGGAACTCGGAGTTGTTCACGTCCGGCGCCAGGATGCGCAGCTTCATGTGGCGACACTCTTCGATGAGCGTCACCACCTTGTCGGTGTTCTGCATATCCGCGGTGAGTACCGCAGCCATGAACGGGGCTTTCCAGTGGGTTTTCAGCCAGGCGGTCTGGTACGACACCAGGCCGTAGGCAGCCGAGTGCGACTTGTTGAAGCCGTAGCCGGCGAATTTTTCCACCAGGTCGAAGATGTTGCCCGAGAGGTTGGCGTCGATGCCGTTGTTGGCACAACCCTCGATGAAGCCGCCGCGCTGCTTGGCCATTTCCTCGGGCTTCTTCTTGCCCATGGCACGGCGCAGCATGTCCGCGCCACCGAGGCTGTAGCCCGCCATCACCTGAGCGATCTGCATCACCTGCTCCTGGTACAGGATGATGCCGTAGGTGGGCTTGAGCACCGGCTCGAGACCGGCATACTGGTAATCCGGGTGCGGGTAGGAGATTTCCTCACGACCGTGCTTACGGTTGATGAAGTCGTCCACCATGCCCGACTGCAGCGGGCCGGGACGGAACAGCGCCACCAGTGCGATGAGGTCTTCCAGACAGTCCGGCTTGAGCTTCTTGATCAGCTCCTTCATGCCGCGCGATTCAAGCTGGAAGACCGCGGTGGTCTCCGCCTTCTGCAGCAGGTCGTAGGTTTTCTTGTCATCCAGCGGGATACGGTCGATGTCGACCAGATCGGTGTCGCCGTTCTTCTTCTGGATGCGGTGGATGATTTCCATCGCCCACTTGATGATGGTCAGGGTACGCAGGCCGAGGAAGTCGAACTTCACCAGGCCGGCAGCCTCCACGTCGTCCTTGTCGAACTGGGTCACCAGGCCGGCGCCCTCTTCGTCACAGGCGATCGGTGCGAAATCGGTCAGTTTGGTCGGCGCGATCACCACGCCACCGGCGTGCTTGCCGGTACCACGGGTGACGCCTTCCAGCTTGAGTGCCATGTCCCAGATTTCCTGGGCTTCCTCGTCGGTCTTGAGGAAGTCGCGAAGCATTTCCTCCTGCTCGAAGGCCTTCTCCAGGGTCATGCCCACTTCGAAGGGGATCATCTTCGACAGCTTGTCGGCCAGGCCATAGGACTTGCCCTGTACCCGCGCCACGTCGCGGACCACCGCCTTCGCGGCCATGGAGCCGAAGGTGATGATCTGGCTGACAGCGTTGCGACCGTAAGCACCGGCCACGTAGTCGATAACCCGGTCACGGCCTTCCATGCAGAAGTCGACGTCGAAGTCGGGCATGGAAATACGTTCGGGGTTGAGGAAGCGCTCGAACAGCAGGTCATAGGCCAGCGGGTCGAGGTCGGTGATCTTCAGCACGTAGGCGACCAGCGAGCCGGCACCCGAGCCCCGGCCAGGACCTACTGGCACGCCGTTGTTCTTGGCCCACTTGATGAAGTCCATCACGATCAGGAAGTAGCCGGGGAAGCCCATCTGGATGATGGTGCCCAGTTCGAACTCCAGGCGGTCGACGTAGATCTGCCGCTTCTCTTCGTAGTTCGGCGTGGTTTCCTTCGGCCAGAGCACCGCCAGGCGCTCCTCCAGGCCCTCGTAGGAGACATGGCGCAGATATTGGTTGATATCCATGTCGTCGTAGGGGATCGGGAAGTTGGGCAGGAAGTACTTGCCCAGCTGTACGTCGATGTTGCAGCGCTTGGCAATCTCGACGGAGTTTTCCAGGGCCTCGGGGATGTCGCTGAACAGCTCGGCCATTTCTTCCGGGCTCTTCAGGTACTGCTGGTCGGAATAGTTGCGCGAACGGCGCGGATCATCCAGGGCGCGGCCTTCGCCGATGCACACGCGAGTCTCGTGGGCCTCGAAGTCCGTCTCCTTGATGAAGCGCACGTCATTGGTCGCCACCAGCGGCGCGCCACTGCGTGCCGAAAGAGCCACGGCGGCATGCACGTGCTCTTCGTCGTTGACCCGGTTGGTACGCTGGATGTCCAGGTAGAAGCGATCCGGGAACACTTCCAGCCACTCAGCCAACAGCGAGTCCGCATGGGCATCGTCGCCTTCCAGCAGGGCCATGCCGATCTCGCCCTCCTTGGAGCCGGACAGCGCGATCAGGCCTTCGGCCGCGTCCTTGACCCATTGGCGCTCGATGATGATCTCGCCGTTGCGCTGGCCTTCCTGCCAGCCGCGGGAAATCAGCTCGGTGAGGTTGCGGTAGCCCTTGGCGTTCATCGCCAGCAGCGTCAGGCGAGTGAGCGGGCCGTCCTCATCGCGGTTGGCCAGCCAGATATCGGCACCACAGATCGGCTTGATGCCGCCACCCATGGCGGTCTTGTAGAACTTCACCAGCGAGCACATGTTGCTCAGGTCGGTCACCGCCACTGCCGGCATCCCTGCTCCCCCGACCGCCTTGATCAACGGCTTGACCCGTACCAGGCCGTCAACCAGGGAGAATTCGGTGTGCAGACGCAGGTGAACGAAGGTGGCGGTCATGGTGGTCCTTGGCAAACGCGAAAAACGGCAAGCCCCGGATTGTACCGGGGCTGTCCGCAAAGCTACAGGGATCAATGGGCCAGCCGTCGCAGCCGCTGCATCAGCGCACCGGAGAACAGCCTGCCAGGGGAATTTTCAGAGTAATAACAAAGTGTTACAGGATGCCGCCGGCATCTTCGAGCAAAGCCCGCACCGGACCGAAAGAACGCCGGTGAATAGGCGTGGGGCCCAGGCGCCTGAGGGCTTCGAGGTGCACCGGAGTCGGGTAGCCCTTGTGCCCGCCAATCCCGTAGCCAGGGTACTGCGCTTCCATTTCCTGCATCTCGCGGTCGCGGCTGACCTTGGCCAGGATCGAGGCGGCGGCGATAGCCGGGACCTTGGCGTCGCCCTGCACCACCGGTGCCGAGGGGACTTTCAGCTTCGGGCAACGATTACCGTCGATCAGCGCCAGTTTCGGCGTGACGCTGAGGCCTTCCACCGCACGCTGCATGGCGAGCATGGTGGCGTGAAGGATGTTGAGCTGGTCGATTTCATGCACGTCGGCACGGGCAATGCACCAGGCCAGCGCCTTCTCGCGGATTTCCTCGAACAGCGCCTCGCGACGGGCCTCACTGAGCTTCTTGGAATCGTTGAGGCCCTTGATCGGACGCGCCGGGTCCAGAATCACCGCGGCTGTGACTACCGGACCGCACAACGGGCCGCGACCGACTTCGTCGACACCGGCAACCAGTTCTTCCACCAGGGTGAAATCCAGGCCCATCTGCATCAGCGTTTCTCCACCAGGGCGAGCACCGCTTCGGCGGCCTGCGCGGACGCATCCTGGCGCAGGGCGCGATGGATGGCATCGAAGGATTCGGTTTGCACACTGCCATCATCGAGCAGCGGCAGCAGCGTGGCGGCCAGCGCCTCGGGGGTTGCCGCGTCCTGGATCAGTTCCGGCACCAACAGACGGCCGGCCAGCAGGTTCGGCAGCGAAATATAGGGGCTTTTCACCAGGCGCTTGAGGATGCGGTAGGTCATCGGCGCCACCTTGTAGGCGACGACCATCGGCCGCTTGTACAACAGCGCTTCCAAAGTGGCGGTGCCAGAGGCGATCAGCACAGCATCGCAAGCAGCCAGGGCCTCGTGGGAAGCGCCGTCGAGCAACTGCACCGGTAAGTCGCGGCCGGCGAGCATTTCTTCGATTTGCACCCGGCGCTCAGGACTGGCACAGGGCAGCACGAACCTCAGGCCAGGGCGATCCTGCAGCAGGCGCTGGGCAGTATCGAGGAACAGCGCACCGAGCTTACCGACCTCCCCTCCCCGGCTGCCGGGCAGGAGCGCAACGACACTGTCGCCCTCGGGAAGGCCGAGACGCACGCGCGCACCGGCACGATCAGCCTCCAGCGGAATAGTGTTGGCCAGCGGGTGGCCGACGAAACGCACCGGGACCGCATGCTCTTCATAGAAGCGCGCCTCGAAGGGGAACAGTGCGAGCATCAGGTCGCAGGCGTCCTTGATCTTCAGCACACGCTTCTGTCGCCAGGCCCAGACTGATGGACTGACGTAGTGCACCGTGCGAATGCCAGCACGGCGCAGCTTCAATTCGATGTTCAGGTTGAAGTCCGGCGCATCGATGCCGATGAACACGTCCGGCTTGGCAGCGATCAGCATCTGCACCAGGTCCTTGCGCCGGCGCAGCAGTTCGCGCAGGCGGCCAAGTACCTCGACCAGGCCCATGACCGCCAGGCGCTCCATCGGGAAATGCGATTGCAGCCCTTCGGCCTGCATGCGCGGACCGCCGACACCGATGAACTCGATATCGGGGTGGCGCTGCTTGAGTGCCTGCATGAGGCCGGAGCCGAGGATATCGCCGGACGCCTCGCCCGCGACCAGGGCGACGCGCAGCTTGCGTGCGGTCGGTTGCATGGTCAGCGGGTGATGCCGCGGGTGGAGCTCTGGATGGAGTCACGGAACACCGCGACTTCCGGGAACTGCTCGGAGGCTTCCGCCAACTCGGCAAGTGCCTCGTCCACGGTCAGCCCCTGGCGGTAGACCACCTTGTAGGCACGACGCAGCGCCTGGATCGACTCGGCGCTGAAACCACGGCGGCGCAAGCCCTCGAAGTTCATGCTGCGGGCCTCGGCAGGGTTGCCGAAGACCGTGACATAGGCCGGCACATCCTTGCCAATGGTCGTGCCCATACCGGAGAAGGCGTGAGCGCCGATGCGGCAGAACTGGTGCACCAGGGTGTAACCGGAAAGAATTGCCCAGTCATCCACGTGAACATGTCCCGCCAGTGCGGTGTTATTCACGAGGATGCAATGGTTGCCGATCACACTGTCATGGCCGACATGAACATAGGCCATGAACAGGTTATGGTCGCCGATGGTGGTTTCCGAGCGGTCCTGGATAGTGCCGCGATGGATGGTGACACCCTCGCGGATCACGTTGTGATCGCCGATCACCAGGCGAGTCGGTTCGCCCTTGTACTTCAGGTCGGGGGTATCTTCACCCACGCTGGAGAACTGGAAAATCCGATTGTGCCTGCCGATCTTCGTGGGGCCTTTGACCACCACGTGGGGACCGATCACCGTACCTTCGCCGATCTCCACATCCGGCCCGACCATGGACCAGGGGCCCACTTCTACGTCGTCAGCCAGCTTTGCGCGCGGGTCGATGATGGCGCGAGGATCGATCAAACTCATAGTTTGCGTTCCGCACAGATAATTTCAGCCGAGCACACCGCCTTGTCATCGACGGTCGCGTGGCAATCGAACTTCCAGATGCCGCGCTTGACGCTGATGAACTGGGCGTTGAGCTGCAGTTGGTCGCCCGGCAGGACCGGCTGGCGGAAGCGCAGCTTGTCGGAGCCGACGAAGTAATACAGGGTACCGTCGGCCGGCTTCACGTCGAGCATCTTGAAACCGAGGATGCCGGCAGCCTGTGCCATCGCCTCGATGATCAGCACGCCCGGCATGATCGGGTGCTGCGGGAAGTGGCCATTGAAGAACGGCTCGTTGATGCTGACATTCTTGTAGGCGCGAATGCGCTTGGCCTCGATGTCCAGCTCCACCACCCGATCCACCAGCAGGAAAGGGTAGCGATGAGGCAGGTATTCGCGAATCTCGTTGATGTCCATCATGTTCAGGGGAGCCTGTTCAGAAAAGGGAAACGCCAAAAAATGCGTGGATCACGCATCTGATGGAGCGTCTCCGCTTGGGGTCACGGCGGCCAGGCGCTTTTCCAGCTGCTGCAGACGACGGGCCATGTCATCCAGCTGACGAATGCGCGCGGCACTCTTCTTCCATTCAGCCGCAGGCTGCATGGCGGTACCGGAGGAGTAGGAGCCCGGTTCGGTGATCGAACGGGTCACCATGGTCATCCCGGTGACGAAGACGTTGTCGCAGATCTCGATATGGCCCACCAGGCCGACGCCACCAGCGAGCATGCAATGCTTGCCGATCTTGGCGCTGCCGGAAATTCCGCAGCAGCCGGCCATGGCGGTGTGATCACCGATCTGCACGTTGTGGGCGATCATGATCTGGTTGTCCAGCTTCACGCCGTTGCCCACGATGGTATCGGACAGCGCACCACGGTCGATGGTGGTGTTGGCGCCGATCTCGACGTCATCCCCCAGGGTCACGCCGCCTATCTGCGCGATCTTCTGCCAGATACCCTGGTGGTTGGCGAAGCCGAAGCCCTCGCCACCCAGCACGGCGCCGGACTGGATCACCACGCGCTTGCCGATACGCACGTCGTGGTAAAGCGTCACGCGCGGCGCAAGCCAGCCGCCCTCGCCGATCACGCTGCGCGCACCAACGAAGCAGTGGGCGCCGATGGTGACGTTCGCGCCGATTTGGGCGCCCGCCTCGATCACGGCATAGGGACCGACACTGGCGCTCGCATCGACCTGCGCACCTTCATCAACCACCGCGGTGGGATGAATGCCAACCGCCGCCTTGGGCTTGCGATCGAACTGATGGGACAGGCCGGCATAGGCCAGGTACGGATTGGGGACGATCAGTGCATTACCGGCGAAGCCTTCGGCATCAGCAGCAGTCAGCAGGATGGCGCTGGCCTGGCTGTCGGCAAGGAACTTGCGGTACTGCGGATTGGCCAGGAAGCTCAGTTGGCCGGTGCCTGCATCCTGCAGGGTAGCCAGCCCGCTGATCACCTGAGCGGGATCGCCGCGCAACTCGGCATCGAGTTGCGCGGCCAGTTCGGCGAGAGTAAAGGACAGCTCGGTCATCATCAGCGCAGTTGGTTCATGCGCTCGATGACTTGGCGGGTGATGTCGTACTGCGGCTTCACGTCAACCACGGCACCACGCTCGACCACGAGGTCATAACCACCTTTCTTGATGGTTTCCTCGACGGCCTGGTCCAGCTTCGGCTTGAGCTTCTTCAGCATGTCGCGGTCAGCAACGGCCTTGGCTTCGTTCAGCTCCTTGGACTGGAACTGGAAGTCACGAGCCTTCTGCTTGAAGTCGCCTTCGGCCTTTTCACGCTCGGCGTTGGACATCTTGCTGCCGCCGTTGACCAGCTTGTCCTGCAGGGCCTTGGCATCGGTTTCCAGGGCCTTGAGCTTGGTCAGTTGGGGGCCGAACTTCTTCTCGGCGTCGACGGCATACTGCTTGGCCGAATCGGACTCGAGGAGTGCCATCTGATAGTTGAGCACCGCGATCTTCATGTCGGCGAACGCGGGGCTCGCTGCCAGGGCGGCGGTGATCAGGACGAACTGGGTCAACTTACGCACAATGCACTCCTGCACAAAGCATGGTTGTCATTACAACGATACGGCCAATTAGAAGGTCTGTCCCAGGGAGAACTGGAAGATCTGGGTCTCGGCGTTGTCCGGCTTCTTGATCGGAGTCGCCAGGCTGAAGCTCAGCGGACCCAGAGCGGTGATCCAGGTCAGGCCCACACCGGCAGACATCGCCATGTCCTGGAACTTGACGCCATCGCAACCCTGCGTGGAAGACGTCGGGCAGTCGGTATCGAACACGTTACCGATGTCGTAGAACAGCACGGTCCGCAGCTGGCGCTGGTCCTTCACGAACGGCAGCGGGAACAGCAGCTCCGCACCACCAGTGATCAGGATGTTACCACCGAAGGCTTCCGGATCCTGATCCGGGTCGGTGTAGCGGCCTTTACTATCCGGGCCGGGGATCTGATTGCCATTGGCATCGCGGGCAATACTCGGGGTACTGCGCGGGCCGAGCGAGCTGTCCTTGAAGCCACGCACCGAGTTGAAGCCACCGGCGTAGTAGTTCTCGTAGAACGGCAGGCGGTCGGTGTCGCCATACGCACCGCCATAACCGAGCTCGGTATGGAAGCGCATGGTGTAGTTCTCGGTGAGCGGCGCAAAGATCTGGCCGCGGTAGTCGAGCTTGTAGAACGACAGGTCGCTACCCGGAACGGTGGTTTCCAGCACCAGGCTCTGCGAGTGACCACGGTTCGCCAGCACACCCTTGTTCAGGGTCGATTCGGACCAGCCGATGGACGCCTTGAAGTTGGTGAAGCTGTCGCCTTCCTTCTCGATGAAGTCGAAGATTTCATCCACGGTGTAGGCGCCGGTATCGATGTCGTCGCGCTGCACGGTCAGGCCGTAGGTCAGGCGCGAGGTCTCGCTGATCGGGTAGCCAATGCTGACACCGGCACCCAGGCTGTTCACCGAGTAGCTGGAAACGTCGACGTCGAGCTGGTCGTAGTCGGTCTTGCGGTAGAAGGCGTTGTAACCCAGGCTCACACCGTCGACGGTCCAGTAGGGGTCGACGAAGCCGAAGTTGTAACGGGTCTGGTAGTCGGACTTGGTCAGGCCGATGCTGACCTTGTTACCGGTACCCAGGAAGTTGTTCTGGCTGATCGAGCCGCCAAGGATCAGGCCGGCGCTCTGGGCGAAGCCCACGCTGGCGGTGATCGAGCCGGACGGCTGTTCTTCCACGCTGTAGTTGACGTCGACCTGGTCGTCGGTGCCCGGTACGGCCGGGGTCTCGACGTTGACTTCCTTGAAGTAGCCCAGGCGCTCCAGGCGCTGCTTGGACTGGTCGATCAGGTAGGTCGAGGCCCAGCCGCCTTCCATCTGGCGCATTTCGCGACGGAGAACTTCGTCCTCGGTCTTGGTGTTGCCACGGAAGTTGATGCGGTTGACGTAGGCGCGCTTGCCCGGGTCGACCACGTAGGTGATCGACACGGTCTTGTTCTCGTCGTTCGGCTCGGGAACGCCGTTGACGTTGGCGAAGGTGTAGCCCTCGTTACCCAGACGGCGGGTGATCAGGTCGGAGGTAGTGGTCATCACCTTGCGGGAGAACACCTGGCCCTTCTTCACCAGCAGCAGCTTCTTCACTTCCTCTTCCGGCACTTTCAGGTCGCCGGAGAGCTTCACGTCGCTGACGGTGTACTTCTCGCCTTCGTTTACGTTGACGGTGATGTAGACGTGCTTCTTGTCCGGGGTGATGGACACCTGGGTGGAGGCGATATCCATGTGGATGTAGCCGCGGTCCAGGTAGTAGGAACGCAGGCGCTCCAGGTCGCCGGAGAGCTTCTCGCGGGAATACTTGTCGTCGTTCTTGAAGAAGGACAGCCAGTTGGTGGTCTTCAGCTCGAACAGGTCGGTCAGGTCTTCCTCGGAGAAGACGGTGTTGCCCACCACGTTGACATGGGCGATGGCCGCCACGGTGCCTTCGTTGATGTTGATCTTCAGCGCGACACGGTTGCGCGGCTGCGGCACCACTTCGGTCTCGATCTCCGCGGAGTAGCGGCCCTGGGCCACGTACTGGCGCTGCAGCTCGTTACGCACGCCCTCGAGGGTCGCGCGCTGGAAGATTTCGCCTTCGGAAAGGCCGGACTGCTTCAGACCCTTCATCAGGTCTTCGGTGGTGATCGCCTTGTTGCCCTCGATCTCGATGCTGGAGATGGACGGACGCTCGACCACGTTGACGATCAGCACATTGCCATCACGGCTGAGCTGGATGTCCTGGAAGAAACCGGTCTTGAACAGCGAGCGGGTCGCTTCGACCAGGCGGCGATCGTCGATCTGCTCGCCGACGTTCAGCGGCAGCGCCGCGAACACGCTGCCGGCAGACACGCGCTGCAGGCCGTTGACCCGGATATCGGAAACAGTGAAGGACTCGGCGTGAACCTGGGCGATCATCAGCGCGGAAAGGGCCGCGGGAAGCAGAAAGCGTTTCATGGAGTCCTTTTATTCCAACTGACAAATAGAGAATCTGCCGCAAATGGCGGCAGATCCGAAAACCAATGGGCGGTTACAGTCGACTCAGATCGTTGACCAGGGCCAACAACATGACCCCGACTACCAGGCTGATGCCAATCTGCATCCCCCAAGCCTGGACCCGCTCCGACAATGGGCGACCTCGCACCCACTCGACCATGTAGAACAGCAGATGCCCGCCATCGAGGACGGGAATCGGCAACAGGTTGAGAACCCCCAAGCTGATGCTCAGATAAGCGAGGAAATGCAGAAAATCCCCTACGCCTGACTGGGCTGAAGCGCCCGCCACTTTAGCAATGGTTATCGGCCCGCTCAAGTTTTTTACCGAGAGCTGCCCAAGCACCATTTTCTTTAGAGAATCCAGAGTTAGCAGGCTCATGGACCAGGTTCGGGAGAGTGCCTGCCCGACCGCCGCCACCGGCCCATAGCTCACTTCGCGGAGCATTTCCGGCGGCCATTGTCCACCTGCGACACCAGCCCCCAGGTAACCGGTGCGGGCCTTGCCCTCGCCTTTGGCTGCCAGGGTCAGGGCAAGTTCCTCGCGCTGACCGGCGCGCTCGATCCCCAGCGTGACCTTGCCCTCGGGCATGGCGCGAACACGCGAGACAACTTCCTGCCAATCCGTGACCGACTGGCCATCCAGACTGACAAGTCGGTCACCAATCTGCAGACCGGCCGCCTTGGCAGGCCCCTTGTCATCCAGCTCGGCGATCACCGGTGCGACAGCAGGTCGCCAGGGCTGGATCCCCAGACCACCGATGGGATCAGGATTGTCTTCGTTCTTCAGCCAGGAACTGATGCGCACCTGGTGCACCGCGGGAACGCTCGAACCCTGTTCCAGTACTGCAACACTCAGCTCGCCGGTTTCACCGAGACGGCGCACCAGCTGCAGGTTCACGCTGCTCCAGCCATCGACGGCTTCACCGTCCACCGCAACCACTTCCTGGCCGGAGGCCAGGCCAGCCAGCGCCGCTGGGCTATCCGCCACCACCGAGCCGATGATCGGCTTGATCTGCTGGCTGCCGAGCATGGCCAGGACCCAGAAGAACAGGATGGCCAGCAGGAAGTTGGCCACCGGACCGGCGGCAACAATGGCGATACGCTGGAACACGGTCTTGCGGTTGAAGGCGCGGTCGAGCAGCTCGGCGGGAACATCGCCCTCTCGCTCGTCGAGCATCTTCACGTAGCCGCCCAGGGGGATAGCGGCAACGACAAATTCGGTGCCCTGGCGATCATGCCAGCGCACCAGCGGCGTACCGAAACCGACGGAAAAGCGCAGGACCTTGACCCCGCAGCGCCGTGCAACCCAGAAATGTCCGAACTCGTGGAAGGTGACCAGTACGCCCAGGGCGACAATCAGTCCCACCACCATATAAAGGGCGCTCATCGCTACCTCCTCGGGCTCAATGCCCGCGCTCCTGCAACCACGCCTGTGCGGCGCCGCGTGCACGCTGGTCGGCCGCCAGCACCGCATCGAGCGATTCGACCGGCGTGTGCGCCTCGCGGTTCAGCACTTCGTCGATGATAACCGGGATATCCGTGAAGCGGATGCGCCGCTCGAGGAACGCAGCAACGGCCACCTCGTTCGCCGCATTGAGCATCGCCGGCACGCTGCCGCCCGCCTCTGCCGCCTGGCGCGCCAGGCGCAGACAGGGGAAACGCTGCTCGTCGGGCGCACTGAAGTCCAGGCGGGCAATGGAAAACAGATCGAGCGGCGAAACACCCGAATCGATTCGCTGCGGCCAGGCCAGCGCGTGGGCAATCGGCGTACGCATATCCGGGTTGCCCAACTGGGCCAGCACCGAGCCATCGACGTAGTCCACCAGAGAGTGGATCACGCTCTGCGGGTGGATCACCACCTCGACCTTCGACGGCGCGGCATCAAACAGCCAGCAGGCCTCGATCAGCTCCAGGCCCTTGTTCATCATGCTGGCCGAATCGACGGAAATCTTCCGCCCCATCGACCAGTTGGGGTGTGCACAGGCCTGCTCGGGCGACACCCGGGCCAGCTGCTCCAATGGGGTTTCGCGGAACGGCCCCCCCGATGCGGTCAGCAGGATGCGACGCACGCCGACCTCACCCAGGCCGCGAGCGTAGTCCGCCGGCATGCACTGGAAGATCGCGTTGTGCTCGCTATCGATGGGCAGCAGCACGGCGCCGCTGGCGCGAACGGCATTCATGAACAGTGCGCCGGACATCACCAGCGCCTCTTTATTGGCCAGCAATACCCGCTTGCCGGCCTCGACAGCCGCCAGAGTCGGCTTCAGGCCGGCGGCGCCGACGATGGCGGCCATCACCGCTTCCACATCGGGATGCGCGGAAATCTCGCAGAGCCCAGCCTCCCCCACCAGCACCCTGGCCTCAAGCCCCGCCGAAGCGAGGCGATCCTGCAGGTTACGCGCCTGCTCAACCTCTGGCACGACCACGAATCGCGGCCGGTGACGAAGGCAAAGCGCCTCGAGCTCGGCCAGGCGGGAGAAGCCGCTGAGTGCGAAGACGCGGTAACGATCAGGGTGACGCCCGATGACGTCGAGGGTACTGAGGCCGATCGAACCGGTCGCCCCCAGCACAGTGATCCACTGCGGATGGCTCACGGCGTACCCCAGCCTACGGCCCAGAGCAGCGCGGTGAATACCGGGATCGCTGCGGTCAGGCTGTCGATGCGGTCAAGCACGCCGCCATGGCCCGGCAGCAGGTTGCTGCTGTCCTTGAGGCCGGCCTGGCGCTTGAACATGCTTTCGGTGAGGTCACCGATGACCGACAAGGCCACCACGATGGCCGCACAAGGCAACGCCAGCAACAGCTCGCGAACCGTCCAGTCACGATAGATGGAGACGGCGACGGTAATCGCCAGACACAGCGCCATGCCCCCGAAGAAACCTTCCCAGCTCTTGCCCGGACTGACGCGCGGAGCGAGCTTGCGCTTGCCGAAGGCCTTGCCGGAGAAGTAGGCACCGATGTCGGCGGCCCAGACCAGCACCATCACGGCGACGATCAGCCAGTTGGACAGCGGCCACTGCTTGAGCAGCACCAGCCCTTGCCAGGCCGGCAGCAGGATCAACAGGCCGATCAGCAAACGGCGCCAACGGCCGCCCCAGCTCGATGCACTGTCCGGGTAGGTCAGCACCATGATGGTCGCCAGGCCCCACCAGAGCAGCGCCAACACCAGCACGCCGCCCGCCAGTTGCGGCAGCCAGGCCAATACCAGCATCAGCACGGCGACCAGCGCAGCGTAAGCAACACGGGCAGCCTGCTCGTTGTAACCAGCCAGACGCGCCCATTCCCAGGCACCAAGGCTCACCACCAGACCGATGAACAGCGAGAACGCCGCACCATCGAGCAGGAAGAAACCACCCAGCGCGATCGGCAACAGGATCAGCGCCGTGATGATTCGTTGTTTCAACATGACGGGGGTGCCTCGGCCTCGACCTGCTCGCTGGTCTTGCCGAAGCGGCGCTGACGAGAGGCGTAGTCCTGCAACGCAGCCTGCATGGCTTCGTGCTTGAAATCGGGCCAGTAGAGATCGGAGAAATACAGCTCGGCGTAGGCCAGCTGCCACAGAAGGAAGTTGCTGATGCGATGTTCGCCACCGGTGCGGATGCACAGGTCGGGCAATGGCTGATCGCCAGTGGAGAGGCAACCCTGGATCAGCTCCGGGGTGATGTCATCCGCCGACAGATGGCCGGCCTGCACTTCACGAGCGAGACGCTGGGCCGCCTGGGTGATATCCCACTGGCCGCCATAGTTCGCCGCCACCTGCAACAACATGCTGCTGCCATTGGCGGTCAACGCCTCGGCCTCGCGCATCGCTGCCTGCAATTCAGGAGCGAAGCGGCTGCGATCACCGATGATGCGCAGGCGAATGCCGTTGGCGCTGAGCTTGCGCACCTCACGGCGCAGGGCCATGAGGAACAGCTCCATCAGCGCACCGACCTCATCGGCCGGGCGCTGCCAGTTCTCGCTGGAGAAGGCGAACAGCGTCAGCACTTCGACGCCTGCCTCGGCGCAGGTCTTGATCACCGCACGAACGGCGTCCACGCCAGCCTTGTGTCCGGCGACACCAGGCATGAAGCGCTTCTTCGCCCAGCGATTGTTGCCGTCCATGATGATCGCCACGTGCCGAGGCACGGGCGTCACCTGCTTGGTCTTTTCCATGACGAGAGCCCGGCCGTCAGACGGCCATCAGGTCCGCTTCCTTGGCCTCGAGGGCCTTTTCGATCTCGGCGACGAACTTGTCGGTGATCTTCTGCACATCGTCACCAGCGCGACGCTCTTCGTCCTCGCTGATTTCTTTTTCTTTCTGCAGGTCTTTCAGCTGAGCCAGCGCGTCGCGGCGGATATTGCGCACGGAAACGCGGGCCTGCTCGGCCTCGGCGCGAGCCTGCTTGGTGAAGCCCTTGCGGGTTTCTTCGGTCAGGGCCGGCATCGGCACGCGAATGGTGGTGCCGGCGGTGGCCGGGTTCAGGCCCAGGTCGGAAGTCATGATGGCCTTCTCGACTGCCTGGATCATGCTCTTGTCGAAGACGCTGAGAGCCAGGGTGCGGGAGTCTTCAACGGTGACGTTGGCGACCTGGCGCAGCGGAGTGTCGGAACCGTAGTAGGACACCATCACGCTATCCAGGATGCTCGGGTGGGCACGGCCGGTACGAATCTTGGCGAAGGCATGGCCCAGGGCTTCCAGGGTTTTGCCCATACGATCCTGTGCTTCCTTCTTGATCTCGTTGATCATCTCAATCCTCCTCGATCAGGGTGCCTTCAGCACCACCTACAACAATATTCAGCAGCGCGCCGGGCTTGTTCATGTTGAACACGCGCAGCGGCATTTTCTGGTCCCGGCACAGGCAGATGGCGGTGAGATCCATCACACCCAGCTTGCGATCGAGCACTTCGTCGTACGTCAGACGTTCGAACTTCTCGGCATTCGGGTCCTTGAACGGGTCGGCAGTGTACACGCCGTCCACCTTGGTCGCCTTGAGTACTACGTCAGCATCTATTTCGATGGCGCGCAGACAGGCGGCGGAATCGGTGGTGAAGAACGGGTTGCCGGTACCGGCGGAGAAGATCACCACTTCGCCACTTTTCAGGTGGCGCATGGCCTTGCGGCGGTCGTAGTGATCGGTCACGCCGACCATGGAAATGGCGGACATGACGATGGCGGTGATGTTGGAGCGCTCCAGGGCATCACGCATGGCCAGGCCGTTCATCACGGTGGCGAGCATGCCCATGTGGTCGCCGGTGACGCGGTCCATGCCGGCTGCGGACAGCGCCGCGCCACGGAACAGGTTGCCACCACCGATCACCAGGCCGACCTGCACGCCGATACCGACGAGCTGGCCGATCTCCAGCGCCATGCGGTCCAGCACCTTGGGATCGATGCCGAACTCCTCGGAGCCCATCAGGGCTTCGCCGCTCAATTTTAGAAGAATGCGTTTATAGCGAGGTTGACGAGCGCTCAGCTGCTGAGCCATGACCTTTTTCTCCTGCGGCGATTGAATACTGTGCGCCTTGTGGGCGCCTGGCGGAAAGCTTGGACCAGCCAGCCTTACGGCGCCTTTAAACCCGCCTGGCGGGCCTGCGCCGTGGAAACCGCCCCTTTTGGCTTCCCCAGTTTGGCAAAGAGGCCGCGCGCGTTAGCGGGCAGCCTCTTGCGGGGCGACAGTCGTGAGACTGTCTATTACTGCTTGGAAGCGGCTACTTGAGCAGCAACCTCGGCAGCAAAGTCGGCTTCGACTTTCTCGATGCCTTCGCCTACTTCGAAGCGAACGAAGGAAACGATTTCAGCGCCGGCTTTCTTGGCCAGGTCACCGACCTTGACTTCCGGATCCTTGACGAACGCCTGCTCGACCAGGCTGGCTTCGGCCAGGAACTTCGAGATACGGCCCTTGACCATGTTCTCGACGATGTTTTCCGGCTTGCCAGCGATCTTGTCGGCGTTCAGAGCGAGGAAGATTTCCTTCTCTTTGGCAACGGCTTCTTCGGAAACCTGCGACGGATCCAGGAACTGCGGGTTGCTGGCAGCGACGTGCATGGCGATGTCACGAGCCAGTTCAGCGTTGCCGCCCTTCAGGGTGACCAGAACACCGATGCGGTGGCCGTGCAGGTAGGCGCCAACCACGTCACCTTCGGCGCGAGCCAGACGACGGATGTTGACGTTCTCGCCGCACTTGGCGACCAGGGCTTCACGGGCCGACTCTTGTTCCGCGATCAGCGGAGCGGCGTCGGTCAGCTTCTGGGCAACAGCCTTGTCCAGGCTGGCAGCCACGAAGTTCTTGAAGTCGTCCTGCAGGGCCAGGAAGTCGGTCTGCGAGTTGACTTCGATGATGGTAGCGGACTTGGCATCGTCAGCCACTTTGGCGGCGATGGCGCCTTCGGCGGCGATGTTGCCGGCCTTCTTGGCTGCCTTGATGGCGCCGGAAGCGCGCATGTCGTCGATGGCTTTCTCGATATCGCCTTCGGCGGCTACCAGTGCCTTCTTGCACTCCATCATGCCCTGGCCGGTACGCTCACGCAGTTCCTTGACCAGTGCTGCAGTAATTTCTGCCATTTCGAAATCCTCTTGAGTTGCTCTCAAAACCAGATCGCCCGGCTACCCGGGCGGAATTTACAGGGTGGCAAAAAGGGGGCCTAGCCCCCTTTCCGCGCACCGCAGGACGTCTGGACGTCCTGGAATCAGCCTTCGGCGGACTCGGCCGGAGCTTCTTCTACGAACTCGTCAGCAGTCACGCCACCGGCGTTCTTGCCACGCAGTACGGCTTCAGCCATGGAGCCCAAGTACAGCTGTACGGCGCGGATGGCGTCGTCGTTACCCGGGATAACATAGTCAACGCCTTCCGGGCTGCTGTTGGTATCGACGACGCCGATGACCGGGATGCCCAGCTTGTTGGCTTCGGTGATAGCAATGCGCTCGTGGTCAACGTCGATCACGAACAGAGCGTCCGGCAGGCCGCCCATGTCCTTGATGCCGCCCAGGCTGCGATCCAGTTTTTCCAGATCACGGGAGCGCATCAGAGCTTCTTTCTTGGTCAGCTTGGCGAAGGTACCGTCCTGGGACTGCACTTCCAGCTCGCGCAGACGCTTGATCGACTGACGAATGGTCTTGTAGTTGGTGAGCATGCCGCCCAGCCAACGGTGGTCGACGTACGGCATGCCGCAACGGGCAGCTTCTTCGCGAACGATCTTGCCAGCGGAACGCTTGGTGCCGACGAACAGGATCTTGTTCTTGCCCTGGGCCAGGCGCTCAACGAAGGTCAGGGCCTCGTTGAACATCGGCAGAGTCTTTTCCAGGTTGATGATGTGGATCTTGTTGCGCGCGCCGAAAATGAATTTGCCCATTTTCGGGTTCCAGTAACGGGTCTGGTGGCCGAAGTGCACACCGGCCTTCAGCATATCGCGCATGTTGACTTGGGACATGATAGTTCCTCGATAAGTCGGGTTAGGCCTCCATGCATCCCAACGGCCAACCCTGCGACTGTGTCGAAAGGGCACCCAGGCCATCGTGTCGATGCATGTGTGGGTTAATGCTCCGAAATGGCCGTAGCCTCCGGAGCGGGGCGCTTTATACCACAACCTTGGCCAGAACAAAACCCGCAAGGACGTTCGGCAGCGGCCCCCAGCGCCTTACCCGACCGGCTCCATCGGCCGGCCACCCTTAATAGAAGAGCGCCGAATCTGATAGACTTGCGTATTCCTCTCATTTACCCGCGCGTACGCAGCGCCTGAAGAGAAGTCGCATGACCGTCACCATCAAGACGCCCGAAGACATCGAGAAAATGCGCGTCGCCGGCCGTCTGGCCGCCGAAGTGCTGGAAATGATCGGCGAACACGTCAAGCCCGGCGTCACCACCGACGAACTGGACCGCATCTGCCACGACTACATCGTCAACGTGCAGAAGGCCATTCCCGCGCCGCTGAACTACAAGGGCTTCCCCAAGTCGATCTGCACCTCGATCAACCACGTGGTGTGCCACGGCATTCCCAACGAGAAGCCACTCAAGGAAGGCGACATCGTCAATATCGATGTCACCGTGATCAAGGACGGCTACCACGGCGATACCAGCAAGATGTTCTCGGTCGGCAAGACCCCGGAATGGGCTGACCGCCTCTGCCAGATCACCCAGGAATGCATGTACAAGGGCATTGCACTGGTCAAGCCGGGCGCGCGACTGGGTGACGTCGGCGAAGTGATCCAGAAGTACGCCGAGAAGAACGGCTTCTCCGTGGTGCGCGAGTACTGCGGCCACGGCATCGGCAAGGTGTTCCACGAGGAGCCCCAGGTGCTGCACTACGGCCGCGCCGGCACCGGCCTGGAACTGAAAGAAGGCATGATCTTCACCATCGAGCCGATGATCAACCAGGGCCGCCCGGAAACCCGCCTGCTGGGTGATGGCTGGACGGCCATCACCAAGGACCGCAAGCTGTCCGCGCAATGGGAGCACACCGTGCTGGTCACCGCCGACGGCTACGAGATCCTCACCCTGCGCAACGACGAAAGCTTCCCGCGCACCTCGGCCTGAATGGCTGTTCAAAATCTTGCGAGCTAGAGCAGAACAAGGCGCAACGACCAACGGGAGTAACAGCCGCAGGCTGGCCCGAAGGGTGAGCGCCAGCGAATCAAACAGGCGAGGACGCGGAGTTTACGCGCTGTAAATGAGCAGTCCTCGCCTGTTTTTAACGCAGTTATGCCGACGCGCAGCAGATTTTGTGTGGTTTGCAATCTCGCCGACGGCTGGGTAGAACATACAAATCCCGGCCCGGCACAGCTGCCGGGCCTGGCGCGAAGCGCCCAGGCCCGACCGCCCTCTTGCCCCTGCCCTCCCCTAAGCCATTGATCAGGAAGGCCGCCATGCCGCAGGTGGATCCCGAGTTGTTCGACCGTGGGCAGTTCCAGGCGGAACTGGCCCTCAAATCCAGCCCCATCGCTGCCTTCAAGAAGGCCATCCGTCAGGCCAACGAGGTGCTCGACGCCCGCTTCAACGGCGGCCGCGACATCCGCCGGCTGATCGAGGACCGCGCCTGGTTCGTCGACCAGATCCTGCAGCAGGCCTGGAATCGCTTCGACTGGGGCGACGACGCCGACATCGCGCTGGTCGCCGTGGGCGGCTATGGGCGCGGCGAACTGCACCCGCACTCGGACATCGATCTGCTGATCCTGCTCGACAGCGAAGACCAGGAGATTTTCCGCGAGCCCATCGAAGGCTTCCTCACCCTGCTCTGGGACATCGGCCTGGAAGTCGGCCAGAGCGTGCGCTCGGTCGCCGAATGCGCCGAGGAAGCGCGTGCCGACCTCACCGTGGTCACCAACCTGATGGAATGCCGGACCATCTCCGGCCCGGACAGCCTGCGCCAGCGCATGCTCGAAGCCACCAGTGCGAAGCAGATGTGGCCCAGCGGGCAGTTCTACCTGGCCAAGCGCAAGGAACAGATTCACCGCCACACCAAATACAACGACACCGAATACAATCTCGAGCCCAACGTAAAGGGCTCGCCCGGCGGCCTGCGTGACATCCAGACGCTGCTCTGGGTGGCCCGCCGTCATTTCGGCAGCCTCAACCTGCATGCCCTGGTGCGCGAGGGCTTCCTGGTCGAGAGCGAATGCGCGGTGCTGGCCTCCAGCCAGGAATTCCTCTGGAAAGTCCGCTACGCCCTGCACATGCTCGCCGGCCGCGCCGAGGACCGCCTGCTGTTCGACCACCAGCGGCGCATCGCCGGGATGCTCGGCTATGAAGGCAACGACGCCAAACTGGCCGTCGAGCGCTTCATGCAGAAGTACTACCGCGTGGTGATGGCCGTTTCCGAGCTGAATGACCTGATCATGCAGCACTTCGAGGAAGTGATACTGCGGGCCGGCGAGAACGGCCATATCCTGCCGCTCAACAGCCGCTTCCAGTTGCGCGACGGCTACCTGGAAGTCACCCACGCCAACGTCTTCAAGCGCACCCCGTTCGCCCTGCTGGAAATCTTCGTGCTGCTTGCCCAGCACCCCGAGATCAAGGGCGTGCGCGCCGACACGATCCGGCTGCTGCGTGACAGCCGCCACCTGATCGACGACGACTTCCGCCACGACATCCGCAACACCAGCCTGTTCATCGAGCTGTTCAAGTGCAAGGAAGGCATCCACCGCAACCTGCGGCGGATGAACCGCTACGGCATCCTCGGGCGCTACCTGCCGGAGTTCGGCCTGATCGTCGGGCAGATGCAGCACGACCTGTTCCACATCTATACGGTGGACGCGCACACCCTCAACCTGATCAAGCACCTGCGCAAGCTGCGCCGCCCGGACATGGCGGAGAAGTACCCGCTGGCCAGCAAGATCATGGAGCGCCTGCCCAAGCCCGAGCTGATCTACATCGCCGGGCTCTACCACGACATCGCCAAGGGCCGCGGCGGCGACCACTCGGAACTGGGCGCGGTGGACGCCGAGCACTTCTGCCAGCGCCACCAGCTGCCGCCGTGGGATACCAACCTGGTGTCCTGGCTGGTGCAGAACCACCTGATCATGTCGACCACCGCCCAGCGCAAGGACCTCTCCGACCCGCAGGTGATCTACGATTTCGCCCAGCTGATGGGCAACCAGACCTACCTGGACTATCTGTACGTGCTCACCGTGGCGGACATCAACGCCACCAACCCGACCTTGTGGAACTCCTGGCGCGCCAGCCTGCTGCGCCAGCTCTACACCGAAACCAAGCGCGCCCTGCGCCGCGGCCTGGAGAACCCGGTCGACCGCGAGGAGCAGATCCGCCAGACGCAGAGCGCGGCCATCGACATCCTGGTACGCGGCGGCATCGACCAGGACGACGCCGAGCAGCTCTGGAGCCAGTTGGGCGACGACTATTTCCTGCGTCACAGCGCCGCCGACGTTGCCTGGCACACCGAGGCCATCCTCCAGCACCCGGACGACGGCACCCCGCTGGTGCTGATCAAGGAAACCGCCCAGCGCGAGTTCGAGGGCGGCACGCAGATCTTCATCTATGCCGGCGACCAGCACGACTTCTTCGCCGTGACCGTGGCGGCGATGGACCAGCTCAACCTGAACATTCAGGACGCGCGGATCATCACCTCCACCAGCCTGTTCACCCTCGACACCTACATAGTGCTCGATGCAGATGGCGGTTCGATCGGCAACAATCCAGCACGGGTCGAAGAAATTCGCGAAGGATTGGTCAACGCCCTGAAGGACCCGGACGAATATCCGACCATCATCCAGCGCCGCGTGCCGCGCCAGCTCAAGCACTTCGCCTTCGCCCCGCAGGTGACCATCTCCACCGACGCGGCGCGCCAGGTCAGCGTGCTGGAAGTCACCGCGCCGGATCGCCCCGGCCTGCTGGCGCGCATCGGCGGGCTGTTCCTGGACTTCGACCTGTCGGTACAGAACGCCAAGATCGCCACCCTGGGCGAGCGCGTGGAAGACGTGTTCTTCGTCACCGATGCGCACAACCAGCCGCTTGCCGATCCTGAGCTGTGCAAACGAATCCAGACCGCCCTGGTGGATATCCTCTCGGATGGCGGCCAACAGACCATGCCGGTGCGCATCAGCATCTAGTCCCGATCTTGTAAAAAGTCAGAAAAAAGAGCCTTGCCATGAACCCTGCCCTCGACTCGCTCCAGCCCTACCCCTTCGAGAAGCTCCGCGCCTTGCTGGCCGGAGCCCAGCCGCCGGCGGACCTCAAGCCCATCGCACTGTCCATCGGTGAGCCCAAGCACCGCTCGCCGGAGTTCGTCGCCAAGGCCCTGGCCGACAGCCTCGACCAGATGGCCGTCTACCCGACCACCCTGGGCATCCCGGCCCTGCGCGAAGCCATCGCCGCCTGGTGCGAGCGCCGCTTCCAGGTGCCGGCAGGCTGGCTAGACGCCGCGCGCCACGTGCTGCCGGTGAACGGCACTCGCGAAGCGCTGTTCGCCTTCACCCAGACCGTAGTCGACCGCAACGCCAAGGGACTGGTGATCAGCCCGAACCCGTTCTACCAGATCTACGAAGGCGCGGCCCTGCTGGCCGGCGCCGAGCCGCACTACCTGCCGTGCCTGGAAGACAACGGCTTCAATCCGGACTTCGACGCCGTACCGGCGGACGTCTGGGCACGCTGCCAGATCCTCTTCCTCTGCTCGCCGGGCAACCCCACCGGGGCGCTGGTGCCGCTGGAGACCCTGAAGAAGCTGATCGCCCTGGCCGATGAGCACGACTTCGTGATCGCCGCCGACGAGTGCTACAGCGAGCTGTACTTCGACGAGCAGAACCCGCCAGCCGGCCTGCTGACCGCCTGCGCCGAGCTGGGCCGCAATGACTTCAAGCGCTGCGTGGTGTTCCACAGCCTGTCCAAGCGCTCCAACCTGCCGGGCCTGCGCTCGGGCTTCGTTGCCGGCGACGCCGAAGTGCTGAAGAAATTCCTCCTCTATCGCACCTACCACGGCTGCGCCATGCCGGTTCAGACCCAGCTGGCCAGCGTCGCCGCCTGGAAGGACGAAGACCACGTGCGGGCCAACCGCGACCTGTATCGCGAGAAGTTCGACGCCGTGCTGGACATCCTCGCCGGCGTGCTCGACGTGCAGCGCCCCGATGGCAGCTTCTACCTGTGGGCGAAGACGCCGATTGCCGACACCGAGTTCTGCCGCGGCCTGTTCGATGCGCAACACGTCACCGTGGTGCCGGGCTCGTACCTGTCGCGCGAAGTGAATGGCGAGAATCCGGGCGCCAATCGCGTGCGCATGGCGTTGGTCGCGCCGCTGGCGGAATGCGTGGAAGCGGCCGAGCGGATCAAAAAGTTCGTTCAGAGCCTATAAAAGGCCTTGTGTAGGAGCGAACTTGCTCGCGAACCCGCTTCACGCCGGAGCTACCGGATAGTTCGGTTCGCGGGCAAGCTCGCTCCTACAAAAAAGGCCCAAAGCGCCCTACACCCAGCGCCCCGCCTTGCTGGTCACCCAGGCTTCCTGACTGTCCAGCTCCCCCAGCACCTCGCGCATGGTCTCATCGTCGATCTCGTGTTCGCGGCGCATGCGGTACAGCTCCAGCCGCTGCGCCCGCAATGCCTTGATGCGCAGTGCCTGATCGGCGAGCTCCAGGCCGCGGGCACGCTCGCGGGCTTCCTGGGTGTCCGGCGCCGGGTCCAGCTCGTGGCGGTACTCGGCCATCAGCCGCGCCCGCACTTCCGCCAGGCGCGCCGCCTCATCCGCATCGGCGCCGTCGCGCACGGGCATTTCCTCGCTCTCCAGCATGTGGATGGCCGCCGCCGCGGTCTTGCGCCACACCGACTGCACTTCACGCTCACGCTGGTCGTTGCTGGCGGCCGGCAAGCCACGCAGGAGGATCGGCAAACCGATGGTGGCGGCGACCAGGGAGACCAGGATCACCCCGGTGGCGATGAAGATGATCAGGTCACGCTGCGGGAAGGCCGAGCCATCGAGCAACAGCAGCGGCACCGAGAGCACACCAGCCAGCGTCACCGCCCCGCGCACGCCGCCCAGCGCCGAGATTGCCGACAAGCGCAGCACCGGCTCGCCGGACCGGCCGCCGAGCTCCACACCCCACCATTGCTCGAAGCGCACCGACACCTTCCAGTAGCACCAGACCCAGCCAAAGCGCAGCAACAGCAGCACGGCGAACACTGCCAGCACGTAGAAGGCCAGCAGTGACGAACGCCACATCACGTCGTCGGCATGGTGCGCGACGGACTTGAGGATGTCCGGCAACTGCAGCCCAAGCAGCAGGAACACCACGCCGTTGAAGGCGAACTCCAGCATCGACCAGACGCTGCGGTTGAGCAGGCGGGTGTTGGTCTGCCGCGGCAGCAGGTCCACCCAGCTCTGCATCATGCCGGCGGCCACCGCGGCGAGGATGCCGGACACGCCCAGTTGCTCGGCGATCATGTAACAGGCGAAGGGCAGCAACAGCATCAGCACCACGTGGGTGGCCGGATCGTCCCAGCCGCGGCGGATCATCCAGCCACGGATGCGCCCCAGCAGCCAACTGAGGAATACGCCACAGGCCAGGCCGCCAATGGCCACCAGCAGGAAGCTCAGGCTGGCATCCATCAGCGAGAAGGTGCCGGTCATGGCTGCGGCGAGGGCGAACTTGAAGGCAACCAGGCCGGACGCGTCGTTCATCAGCGCCTCGCCCTGCAGCACATGCATCAAGCGGCGTGGCAGGCGATCCTGGGCGATGGCCGACACCGCCAGCGCATCGGTGGGCGACAGCACCGCCGCCAGGGCGAAGGCCGCGGCCCAGGGAATCTCGGGAATCAGCAGATGGATGAAGACACCGCCGCCGAGCACGGTGAACAACACCAGGGCAAAGGCCAGGGTGAGGATCGGCCAGCGCATCTTCCAGAACTCGCCCTTGGGCATACGCCAGCCATCGGCGAACAGCAGCGGCGGAATGAACAGGAACATGAACAGTTCCGGGTCCAGCGCCACGTGCAGCCCCAGGCTTGGCCAGGCCAGCGCGGCGCCGGCGGCGATCTGGATCAACGGCAGAGGCAGCGGTATCAGCTGCGCCGCGAGCCGGGTTCCACCCACGACCAGCAGCAGGATCAGCACGGTATAAACGGTTTGCATCGACGAACTCCCAACACAGCCCTGCATTGAAGCACCCGAGGCGGCCCGGATCAGCCCCATATCGGGCAAAAAACTGTTGCAACACCCCGGCCTCCCGGCGGCGTCCCGCAAGGCGCTGGGAAATGGCATAATCCCGCGCCTGAAAAAAGCATCGAAAAGGAGTAGCGCCCCGTGAGTGAGCGGACGCTGTATGGAATCAAAGCTTGGTACTCGGTACTGATTCCCGATTTTCCCTTCTGAATCAAATCCTTGCGCTCGTTTTTGACCCTCCGCAACGGAGCGTTTTCCGCAAGGTCACGCCATATTAGAATCAATCACTTACGGTAGCGTTTTAGGGAGGATATTCCACCCTTGGAAGCCCTATTGGCAGGCCTGAACCGCTGCACGCAGCTGCACCTCGTAACCCTTCCGCTGCTCCAGCTCAGCCAGCAAGGCTCGCACCTTGGTCTGTAGCGTGTCGCCCTTCTTCAGCGATGCAGTCGACCAGCTCGGGACCTCCACTGCCGGCACCCGGCACGGGATAGCCACCGGCACCTCCACGCGCACCGTGCGCGGCTCAGGCTCT
>NZ_JAOCBT010000027.1:0-87354 GCF_029840045.1 Pseudomonas sp. GD03903
CCATCGCTCATCGATCAGCGCCGGCTGACCAGCAGACCGAGCAGGAAGCCGACGCCAGCGGCGATGCCCACGGCTTGCCATGGATGATCGCCGACGTAGTCTTCGGTGGCGTCCACGGCGGCCTTGCCCTGGTCGCGCACGGAGTCCTTGGTGGAATAGATGGCGTCGCGGGCGCGCTTGAGGCTTTCGTGGATCTGCGCGCGCATCTGGTCGGCTTCGGCGCCGGCCAGGTCGGCCGAGCTCTGCAGGAGTTTTTCGGTGTCGCTGACGAGGGCCTGGAATTCGGCCAGGAGTTCATCCTTGGCGGCGTTCACTGCGGTCTTGCGAGGCATGTGATGCTCCTTGTGCGGGTTGAGGTTCCTAGTTTTCGAGCCCCAGGCTCGCTGGAAAGTTTCTCATAAATTCACCATGGGGCCGCTCTCGCGTGAGAGTTGAAGCCTAGCTGCTATTGGTTTCGCTGGTGGTATGCCGCTTGCATTTCTCTGGTGCGCATGGAGAGCGGAGCGCCCCACGGCGGGGCGTTCCCGATGCCTGGAAAGGCCGGGAATCGAAGCTCAAACCACTGAAAAACATAAGGAAGTACAGGAAATTGCAACGCTGCTCGAATGGCTTCCGGGCCATTCTGGGTCAGCGCTCGGCCCCTCTGTGGTGCGCCACTGCTTCAGTGTGGTGCGGTGCGGGGTGGCCGCGAGCCGTTTTGGTGCTTTCCCCTTGACCTCCGGGGCTGCCTGTAGCGATGGAAAACCTCAATAGTGCCGTAGAGACGCTGGTCCACGGCTCCAACACGCTGTTCCTCCTGATGGGCGCGGTCATGGTGCTGGCCATGCACGCGGGCTTCGCGTTCCTGGAAGTGGGCACGGTGCGCCTGAAGAATCAGGTCAACGCCTTGTCGAAGATTCTCTCGGACTTTGCCATTTCGGCTCTGGCCTACTTCTTCGTGGGCTACTGGATCGCTTATGGCGTCACCTTTCTGCAGCCGGCGGCGCAACTGACGACTGAAAACGGCTACGCGCTGGTGAAGTTCTTCTTCCTGCTGACCTTCGCCGCGGCGATTCCCGCGATCATTTCGGGTGGCATTGCCGAGCGGGCGAAATTCGGCCCGCAGTTGGTCGCCACCGCGCTGATCGTGGCTTTCGTCTATCCCTTCTTCGAAGGGCTGATCTGGAATGGCAACTACGGTTTTCAGGGCTGGCTGAAGGCCGAGTTCGGCGCGGCCTTCCATGATTTCGCCGGCTCCGTGGTGGTGCACGCCTTTGGCGGCTGGCTGGCGCTGGCGGCGGTGGTCCTGCTCGGTCAGCGCAATGGCCGTTATCGCGAGGGGCGACTGGTGGCCTTCGCTCCGTCGAACATTCCGTTTCTGGCGGCGGGCTCCTGGATCCTGATCGTCGGCTGGTTCGGCTTCAACGTGATGAGTGCGCAATCCCTGGCAGGTGCAAGCGGGTTGGTGGCGGTGAACTCGCTGCTGGCGATGGTCGGCGGCACCGTGGCGTCGCTGCTGGTCGGCCGCAATGACCCGGGCTTCCTGCACAACGGTCCGCTGGCTGGGTTGGTGGCGGTGTGCGCGGGTTCCGATCTGATGCACCCCATCGGTGCCCTGGCCACCGGCATGGTGGCAGGTGCACTGTTCGTCTGGGCCTTCACGGCGACCCAGGTGCGCTGGAAGATCGACGACGTGTTGGGCGTCTGGCCGCTGCATGGCCTGTGTGGCGCCTGGGGCGGTATCGCCTGCGGTATTTTCGGTCAGCAGGCGCTGGGAGGGCTGGGTGGGGTCAGCCTGGCCAGCCAGGCGATCGGCACGCTGCTCGGGGTGACGGTAGCCTTCGCGGGTGGCTTGCTGGTGTACGGCCTGGTAAAGTCGACGGTAGGCATCCGCCTGACGAAGGAGGAGGAGTACTACGGCGCCGACTTGTCGATCCACAAGATCGGGGCGCTCAGTCAGGACTGAAGGATATTGTCGGAGCGAGCTTGCTCGCGAACGCTTCGCGCCGGAGTGGCGGTCGAGAGGTTCGCGAGCAAGCTCGCTCCTACAAAAGAGCAAGAAAAAGCCCGGCGGTTGCCGGGCTTTTTCGTTATGCAGTGCGGGTTACCAGAGCGGCATGGTGTAGCTGACGATCAGACGGTTCTCGTCGTAGTCGTTCGTGTAGTTGGTGCGCATGGTTGCGTTGCGCCACTTCACGCCGAGGTTCTTCAGCGGGCCATCCTGGAAGACATAGGCGATGTCGGTGTCGCGTTCCCATTCCTTGCCTTCGCCGGAGGTGGTGATCAGGTCGATGTTGTCGCCCTTCACGTAGCGGGTCATGAAGGTCAGGCCGGGGATGCCGAGGCCGGCGAAGTTGTAGTCATAGCGCGCCTGCCAGGACTTCTCGTCCTTGTTGGCGAAGTCGCCGATCTGGATGTAGTTCACCAGGTAGGGGTCGGTGCCGTTGATGTAGGCGAAGCCGGTGTCGCCGCTCATCTTCTGGTAGCCGACGCCAAACGCGTGGTAGCCCAGGGCATAGGTGAACATGGCGTTGAGCGCCTTGTTGTCGACGTTGCTGCCGCCGTCGTCGTCGGACTTGGCCCAGCGGATGTCGGACTTCAGCGACTGCTTGTCGGCAATCGGCAGCACGTGGATCAGGCCCAGGTAGTGCTGTTTGTAGATGTCTTCCAGGCCG
This sequence comes from Pseudomonas sp. GD03903, assembly GCF_029840045.1. NCBI lineage: Bacteria > Pseudomonadati > Pseudomonadota > Gammaproteobacteria > Pseudomonadales > Pseudomonadaceae > Pseudomonas > Pseudomonas sp. GD03903. The sequence continues at coordinate 2,655 of NZ_JAOCBT010000027.1, forward strand.
CCGTAGTGGTAGCTGGTGCTGAGGCTGTCGGTCCACTTGTAGGTGAGGCCGCCGAAGAGGAACTTGTTGCTGGTGGTGGCATCGCCGAGCTTGATGTTGCGTTTGCCACCGCCGGTAATGGTCATGTCCTCGTAGTCGGAGGAGTCACGCTGGTTCACCTGGTAGAGGCGGCCGCCATCGACGGTCAGGCCGTCGAGTTCCGCGGAGTTCAGGGCGAAGCCGCTGAAGGTCTGCGGCAGCAGGCGGGTATCGTTGTACTGCACCACCGGCATCTTCGGCAGCAGGGTGCCGGCCTTCAGGGTGCTCTTGGATGCGCGCAGCTTGGCGGTGATGCCCAGGTCGCCATAGCTGTCTTCGGCACGACCGTCGCTGCGCGAGCGCTGCAGCAGGCCGGTGCCGCTGCGGTCTGGCGAGGAGTCGAGTTTCAGGCCCAGGGTGCCCAGGGCGTCGACGCCGACACCGATGGTGCCGTCGGTGTAGCCCGATTCGTACTTGAGAATGAAGCCTTGTGCCCATTCCTCGGCCTTGTTCTGGGTCGGGGCCGGGCTGTCCTGGCGGAAGTCGCGGTTGAAGTAGAAGTTACGCAGTTCGACGGTGGCCTTGCTGTCCTTGATGAAGTCAGCGTGGGCGAGTGTCGGAAGGATAAAGCTGGTACCCAGCGTGGACAAAGCCACGGCACGGGCGATCGGGGTCTTGCTCATTGTTATTGTCTCCTCGAGCGCTTGGGGCAGTTCGGTGATACCGGGTGGATCAGGCCGGCATGTCGATCTGTTACAGCCTATCTACTAAATCATTACCGAATGTTGACGACTCTTAGACCTTAGTCGCTGATTAGTGAGCTGGCTATTGAAGCGCTGAGCGGCGACCGGCGCGGCTTTCACTGAATCCACTGGGGGTAGTAGCCGAGCTTGTCCTGCACCTGCGCGTCGTGGGCTGGCACTACGGTCAACTTTGGATAGGCAAGCATCAGTTCGTGCACGCGAGCCACTTCGGCCAATGTCTGCTCGCGGTCGCTGTCCACCAGTTTGCGACTGACCCAGAACTTCTCGTGGGGGCCGGTGAAGCCGGACAGGCGCCAGGTGGTGTCGCCGCTGAAGAAGAAGCGGCGACCATCATCCAGGGTGATGAACAGGCCAACCGAACCGGGGGTGTGGCCGCGCATCGGCACCAGTACCAGGCTGCCGTCGCCGAACAGATCGAGGCTGCGGTCGTAGCTCAGGAAGGGGCCGGACTCGAACTGGAACGGCTGCCACTTCAGCGGATGACGGAATTGGCTGGGAAACACGGCTGGCGGCTGGGCGATGTGGGCGTAGTTGATCTCTTCGTAGGTTGCCCACACCGGCACGTCCGGGAAGTCAGCCAGACCCGAGGCGTGGTCCCAGTGGGCGTGGGACAGGATGATCCGGTCGATACCTATGCCGCTGCCCAGCAATTGGTCTCGTGCGGGTTTCAGGCCCTCGTACTGGAACAGCGGCTTGTCCCACCAGGGCATGTCCTGCTTGAACTGCGCGTCTGCCTGGCTGCCCAGCCCGGTGTCGAACAACAACGTCGCGGCGTGGTGCTGGATCAGTACCGCGGTGTGGTTGAGCGGGACTTTTTGCGTCCAGTCGCCGCCGGCCACGGTGAAGGCGTCCAGGGTAGTGACGCCGGAAGTGCGGATCAGCGAGAAGCGCAGCTCGGCGGCCTCGGCGGTCAGGCCGGCGAGGGCGAACAGCCCGGCCAGCAGCAGGGATGGCAGACGCATTGGAATTTCCTTTTCTTGCAGCGCAGAGGTAGGCCGCCGCGAGAGCGGCGGCGCAAAGGGTCAGAGTGCGGGTTGGGCGACATAGCCGGGCAGGGCGCGCACACGTGCCAGCCAATCCTGCACATAGGGATAGGCGGACGGTTCCAGGCCGCCCTCCGGCGCCAGTGCGACGTAGGGATAGACGGCAATGTCGGCGATGCTCGGTTTTTCGGTCTGCGCCAGCCAGCGGTGGTCGGCCAGCGTCGCATCCAGCAGTTCCAGGGCATGGCGGCCCTTGGCCTGGGCTGCGCCCAGGTCGCCCGGGCGCTTGAACAGCAGAATCACCCGTGCCAGGGCCAGGCCGTGCTGTACCTCGTTGGCCGAGTAGCTCAGCCAGTTGGCGATGCGCCCCTGGGTCATGGCGTCCTGGGGGGACCAGTGCGGCTCGCCGTATTGCCGTGCGAGGTAGGCCAGGATGGCGTGGGAGTCGCCCAGGCGGAGTTCGCCGTCTTCCAGCGCTGGCACCTGGCCACGCGGATTGATCGCCAGGAAGGCCGGGCGCTTGTGCGCGCCGCCCTGCAGGTCCACCGGCACCAGCTCAGCCTTGCGGCCGATGAGCCCGAGGAACAGACGAACCTTGTAGCAGTTACCGGAAAGCGCGACGTCGTGGAGTTTCATGGCGAGAGCCCTGTGCATTGTTGTGGGGACAGTGAGATAGATATTAGACAGACAGGTCTGTATAGTTCAAGCGAAATGACCGCTCGCCAATCGACATCCGAGCTGCCGCTTCCGGCAACTGTCCGGCTCCCCATGGGCAGCAAGCCTCGCGCATAATGTGCGGTCAGGAGGTAATGCCATGGCATCCAGCAAACGCGAGCTGCTGCTCAACACCGCCCAGGACCTGTTCTACCGCGAGGGCTACCACGCCACCGGCATCGATCGGATCCTTGCCGAGTCAGGCGTCGCGAAGATGACGCTGTACAAGCACTTCAAGTCCAAGGACGAGCTGATCATGGCGGCGCTGGAAGAGCGCCACGCACGTATGGTCGAGCGCATGGAGGTGGCCGAACGCATCCTCGCGCCCCGCGAGGCGATCCTGGCGATCTTCGATGGCCTGCAGGAGGTGCTCGACAGCCCGGACTTCTGCGGATGTGCTTTCATCCATGCGGCCGGTGAATTCCACGACCGCGGCCACCCCATCCATCAGCAGGCCGCCGAGCACAAGGCTTTCCTCGGGCGCTTCTTCACAACCCAGCTGGAACGCCTGGGCGCCGCACAACCTCAGGCGCTGGCCCGCCAGCTGCAGTACCTGCTCGAAGGCGTGCTGGTGATGGCGCACATGCAGGGCCCGGCGCAGCAGGGGCGAGAAGCCCGCGCCATGGCTGATACGTTGCTCAAGCACGCCGGAGTCTGACCCCATGCAATCGCCCCTGGAGTCTCACATGCCCCCCGAATGCCAACTCTTCGGCACCCTTGGCTGCCACCTGTGCGAAGTGGCCGAAGCGGTGCTCATGCCCTTCGTCGAACACGGCCTGCTGGTCGAACTGGTGGACATCGCCGATCGCGAGGAGTGGGTTGAGCAATATGGCCTGAGCATTCCCGTGCTGCGCCGCTGCGATTCCGGCGCCGAGCTGAACTGGCCCTTCGACGCCGAACAGGTCGCTACTTTCCTCAGCCGCTGACGCGTGTGGCGGCTTTCCCTCTCCTCAATCAGCCGATACGAGGCGCAATGCAATGAAGATCGGATTTCTCGGACTGGGCGGCATGGGCGCTGCCATGGCTGCCAACCTCATCAAGGCCGGCCACCAGGTCGTCGTTTGGAATCGCTCGCCGGGTGCCGCCGAGCCACTGGTGGCGCTGGGTGCCGTTGCCGCCACTACGCCTGTGCAGGCTTTCGACGTCGAGCTGGTGATTTCCATGCTCGCCGACGACAACTCCACCCGCGCCGTCCTGCTGGACAGTGGCGCCCTGGCCTCGGCCAAGGCCGGGCTGGTGCACCTGAGCATGGCCACGCTGTCTACCGCCCTCGTCGGTGAACTGGTTGAATTGCACCGCGAGCAGGGCGTCGAGTTCGTCGCGGCGCCGGTGTTCGGGCGCACCGATGTTGCCGCTGCCGGCAAGCTGAACATCCTGGTCGCCGGCCCCGAGGCCGCCATTGCCAAGGCGCAGCCGGTGCTCGACGTGCTGGGGCAGAAGACCTGGCCGCTGGGCGACGATCCGCTGCGCGCCGTGGCGGTGAAGATCGCCGGCAACTTCATGATCGCCAGCGCCATCGAAGCGATGGGCGAGAGTGCGGCCCTGGTGAAGACCTACGGCGTGGCGCCGGGCGAGTTCATGGAGATCATGGGCAATACCCTGTTCAACGCGCCGGTATACCGCAACTACGGTGCGCTGATTGCCGAGCAGCGCTTCGATCCGGCGGCGTTCCGTCTGGTGCTCGGTCTGAAGGACGTGGGACTGGCGCTGTCGGCAGGGCAGGAGCAGCACGTGCCGCTGCCGTTTGCCAGCATCCTGCGCGATAACCTGCTGGAAGCCATCGCCCACGGCGACGGTGAACTGGATTGGAGCGCGTTGTCGCAGGTGGCGCTGCGCAAGTCTGGGCAGCTCTGATTCGCCCATGAAAAAGCCCGTCCGGCTGGACGGGCTTTTTTGTGCCTGAAGATTGGCCTGCATGAAAAATCGCAGGCAATAAAAAACCCGCCGTCAGGCGGGTTTTTCGGGATTTGGTCGGAGCGACTGGATTCGAACCAGCGACCTTCTCGTCCCGAACGAGACGCGCTACCAAGCTGCGCTACGCTCCGTTTGTTGGCGCGCATTCTACCGAAAAACTTTTGACGCACAAGGGGTTAGCGAAAAATATTTTTCGCCCCCCGGTAAAACGCGAACGCCCCGCAGACCGGTCAGGGGCTGCGGGGCGTTTTCACCACCGGGCGAATCAGAGGTCCTTGACGGTCCGTACCTGATCCTTGTTCACGCGGGCGGTTTTGCCATCCAGCTGTTCGAACTCATAGAAGCCGGATTCTTCGTCGTACTTGGGTTTGTCGACCGACTGAATCTCGCGACCATCGTTCAGGGTGATGACGGACGGCGTGGAGCAACCAGCGAGCACTCCAAAACCCAGGGCGAGCAGGAAGGCGGGAAGCATCCGTTTGTTCATTGGTGAATCTCCTGATGAGCGAACATAAAGGTACGAAAAGTCTGACCGGGTGCTTCTTGGCATAGTTCCCGGAAAATTTCCGAATATGTCGCTATCGAGCGTGATAGAGCAGCTCCGGGGTGTTCAGATTGGCCAGGCGCGGGTCGCCGGCCGGGCAGTCCACCGCGTGCAGGCCCAGCTTCGCGAATACGTGGCGCGGGCTGCGGTCCCCCTGAAGCCAGGCGTCTTCTATCTGTGCGCGCAGGGCTACCGGGATGATGCTGAACAACGGCTCCCACTGGGCGCCACAGCGCAGCATGTGTACGACACCCGGCGCTGCGGCAGATGCGCGCAGCAGACGCTCGAGCAATTCAGCGTCCAGCTGTGGCGCGTCGCAGGGCAGCACCAGCAGGTGGCTGTGGCGAGCGACGGCCAGGCCCGCGCGGATGCCGGCCAGCGGGCCCGGGAAATCCGTGCTGTCGTCCTGCACCAGGCGGTCGGCGAAACCTGCATAGACGTCTGCGTTGCGGTTGCACGAGATGATCAGGTCATCGCTGAACGGGCGGGCGAGGGCGGCGGCGTAACTCACCAGCGGGCGGCCCTGCCATTCCAGCAGGCCCTTGTCCTGGCCGCCCATGCGCTGGCCGCGTCCTCCGGCAAGAATCAGGGCGGAACAGGGGGGCAGCGGGGCTTGTGGCATGTCAGGGTCTCCGGGGCGGGCCTGTGATATAACACCGCGCATTCCCACCTCACAAGCAAGGGCCCTCATCATGAGCCACAAGGCCGAGCAGCCATTCGTCCCGCTGAACATCGCCGTCCTCACCGTCAGCGACACCCGCACCCTGGAAACCGACACCTCCGGCCAGCTGTTCGTCGACCGCCTGAAGGCCGCCGGGCACAATCTGGCCGCCCGCGTGCTGCTCAAGGATGACCTCTATCGCATCCGCGCCCAGGTCGCGACCTGGATAGCCGAGGACGAAGTGCAGGTGGTGCTGGTGACCGGCGGTACCGGCTTCACCGGCCGCGACAGCACCCCGGAAGCCGTGACCTGCCTGCTGGACAAGGTGGTGGATGGCTTCGGCGAACTGTTCCGGCAGATTTCCGTGGCTGACATCGGTACCTCCACCGTGCAGTCCCGCGCGTTGGCCGGCCTGTCCAATGGCACCCTGGTCTGCTGCCTGCCGGGCTCGACCAATGCCTGCCGCACAGCCTGGGACGGCATTCTCGGCGAGCAGCTGGATGCCAGCCATCGCCCGTGCAACTTCGTTCCGCACCTGAAGAAGGCGGCGCCCTGCGAGAGCCGCGGATGAGCTGCTGCGACAAGCCCGGCCTGCTGCCGGTCGAAGACGCCCTGGCGCGCCTGCTGGCGCTGGCCGAACAGTCTCCGATCTCCGAGTGCGAAACCTTGCCGTTGGCCGCCGCCGATGGCCGCGTGCTGGCCGAGCCGCTGCTGGCCGGCCTGGACCTGCCGCCGTGGCCGAACAGTGCCATGGACGGCTACGCGCTGCGCCTGTCCGACTGGCAGGGCAAAGCGCTGCCGGTAAGCCAGAAGATATTCGCCGGTCAGGCCGGTGAACCGCTGCAACCGGGCACCTGCGTGCGCATCTTCACCGGCGCGCCGGTGCCGCAAGGCGCCGACTGTGTGGAAATGCAGGAAAACGCCGAGGTGCTGGAGGATGGCCGTGTGCGCTTCCTCGAAGTGATGGAAGCCGGCCAGCACATCCGCCCGCAGGGCCAGGAAACCCGCAAGGGTGACTGCGTGCTGCCCACCGGCACGCGCATCGGCCCCATCGAGATCGGTCTGGCCGCGTCCCTCGGCCACGCCGAATTGACAGTGCGCCGTCGCCCGCGCGTGGCGCTGCTGTCCACCGGCGACGAGCTGGTCGAACCGGGCCAACCGCTGGCGCTGGGGCAGATCTACAACAGTAACCGGCATCTGCTGCGCACCTGGCTGTTGCGCTTCGGTTGCGAGGTGGTGGACGCCGGCATCTTGCCCGATGACCTCGAACGCACCCGTGCTGCACTGGCCGGTCTGTCGAACGTCGATCTGATTCTCTCCACTGGCGGCGTGTCGGTCGGCGAGGCGGATTTCCTTGGCGCGGCCCTGCGCGAAGCCGGCGAGCTGGCGCTGTGGAAGCTGGCGATCAAGCCGGGCAAGCCGCTGACCGTTGGGCATTACCAGCAGGTGCCGGTGATTGGCCTGCCGGGCAATCCCGCTTCCACCCTGGTGACTTTCGCGCTGCTGGCGCGGCCTTACCTGATGCGCCGCCTCGGTATGCAGAAGGTCGAGCCGCTGCGCCTGCAGGTGCCCGCCGGGTTCAACTGGACCAAGCCGGGCAACCGCCGCGAGTACCTGCGTGCGCGCCTGGAGGGCGGGCGCGCGGTGCCCTATGCCAACCAGAGCTCCGGCGTGCTGCGCAGCGCAGCCTGGGCGGAAGGATTGGCGGAAGTGCGTGAAGGGATGACGGTGGCCGAAGGCGACTGGCTGGCCTTCATTCCGTTCAGCGAACTCTTCGACTGATCCCGTATTTGTAGGAGCGAGCTTGCTCGCGAACCGCCTGATGCCTGAGAGTCCGGCAGCGTTCGCGAGCAAGCTCGCTCCTAAAGATTTCCGGTGATTATCGATGGGGGCGCAGGAGAGGATTCCTCCGCAATTCGGCCGGCAGGGCCGGCCGGTCAGCCGTCACGGACGGAGTCCGCTCCTGCGCAAAGCCGCCCACCTTGCGGACGCAGGGAATCATGCCTGCTCCAGGAAAAACGCCGGTCTCAGACCGGCGTTTTTTTATGCTGCTGGCGATACTCGCCCGGCGTCTGGTCGGTCCAGCCCTTGAAGCTGCGGTGGAACGAGCGTGATTCGGTGAAGCCCAGGTACTGGGCGATGTCCTGGATCGGCAGGTCGCTGTGTACCAGGTAGTGCTCGGCCAGTTCCTGGCGCAGCTCGTCGAGGATCTGCTGGTAGCTGGTGCCGGCCTGCTGCAGGTGGCGCTGCAGGGTGCGCACGGTCATCTCGAAGCGCTCGGCGACGCGCTCCTTGCGCGGCAGGCCGTCCTTGAGCAGCAGGCGCAGGGCGTTCTTCACCCGCAGCGGCAGCGGCTCGTCGTCGTCCAGTTCTGCCATCAGCGCCAGGGCGTGCTCTTCCAGGGTGCGCAGCAGGTTGGCGTCGGCCTGGCGCAAGGGGTAGCTCAGCAGTTGCAGGGGCACCAGCAGGGCGCTGAAGGGTTGTTCGAAGCGCACCGGGCAGCCGAACAACTGCTCGTACTCGGCAACATCGGTGCCTTCGGGCTGCGCGTGCTCGAACCAGACTTCCTGCGGCGAGCCATTGGTGTCGGCGATCCAGCGCGCATACAGCAGCCAGGACGCCAGCACGTTCTCCACCATGTGCCGGCGGATCTGTGCGGCCTCGTGGCGGCAGTTCCAGATCAGCTTGATATGGTCTGCGCCCGGTTCCAGGCGGCTGACGCCCATGTCACCGACCAGCTTCTCGTAGGGAATGATGCGGCCCATGGCTTCGCCGAGGTTGGCGCAGTTCATGGTGATGTAGCCCAGCACGCTCCACGAGCCCGGCTGCACGAAGCGTGCGGAGTGCAGACCGAACAGCGGGTCGCCGGAATGCGCGCATAGATGCTGCAGCAGGCGTTCGTGAGCCTCGCTGGGCAGGCGCTGGCTGTTGTCGCTCAGTTGCGAGCGCTCAAGCCCCGCGGCCTTGAGGGCGACGTCCAGGTCCATGCCGAGGGACTCGGCGTGGCGCAGGTATTTCAGCAGTGCGGGGACGGAGGTATAGCCGAGGGAATGCATGGCGTTCGTTCTTGTTCTGGGTGTCTCGATCGGCAACTGCGCCTGTCTTGATCCGACAGTGACAGGGCAGGGCGGCTGGCTAGTATAGGCAGCCATCAAGCGGCACCGAAATAGCAATCGAAATTGCAGACAAAGACCCTGAATAAAAGGAGCGGGCATGCGACGCTGGAACGGCTGGGGTGAAGAAACGACGGTGGTGGAACTGCCCGACAACGGACGCGCTTTTCTCGCCGAACTGGTCGGCCCGGGCCTGACGCTGCCGGACGCGACGCTGGAGCAGGTGCTGGCCAAGGTGCCAACCTCGCGCCTGCCCGAGCATCCGCTGGTGGTGCGCGAAGCTCGCGACCGCCTGCTGCACGCCCGTGGCCAGAGCCTGCCGGACTGGCTGGCGATGCGCGAAGGCGAGTTCGGCGTATTCCCCGATGGCGTCGCCTACCCGCAGACCGCCGAGCAGATTCGCGAGCTGCTGAAGTTCGCCGAGCTCTGGGACTGCCTGGTGATCCCTTATGGCGGCGGTACCTCGGTGGCCGGCCATATCAACCCGCCGGACTCCGACAAGGCGGTGCTCACCGTTTCCCTGGAGCACATGAACCGACTGCTGGAGCTGGACGAGCAGAGCCTGATCGCCACCTTCGGCCCCGGCGCCAATGGCCCGCAGGTGGAAAGCCAACTGCGCGCCCGTGGCTATACCCTCGGCCACTTCCCACAGTCCTGGGAGCTTTCCACCCTCGGTGGCTGGGTTGCCAGCCGCTCCAGTGGCCAGCAGTCGCTGCGCTACGGGCGCATCGAGCAACTGTTCGCCGGCGGCACTCTGGAAACCTTCGCCGGCAGCCTGGAGATCCCGACCTTCCCGGCATCTTCCGCCGGCCCGGACCTGCGCGAAGTGGTGATGGGTTCCGAAGGCCGCTTCGGCATTCTTTCCTCGGTGAAAGTGCGGGTAACGCGCATCGCCGACGACGAGCGCTTCTACGCCGTGTTCCTGCCGTCCTGGGAGCAGGCACTGGAAGGCATCCGCACCCTGGTACAGGCACGTGTGCCGCTGTCCATGCTGCGCCTCTCGAACGCCGTTGAAACGACTACCCAGCTCGCGTTGGCTGGCCATCCGGGGCAGATCGCCTGGCTGGAGCGCTACCTGAAGCTGCGTGGCGCGGCCGACGGCAAATGCATGCTGACCTTCGGTGTCACCGGCGATCGTGCACAGAACGCCACTTCCCTGCGTGCCGCGCGACGTCTTCTCAAGGGCTTCGGTGGGGTATTCACCGGCACCCTGCTGGGCAAAAAGTGGGCGCAGAACCGTTTCCGCTTCCCCTACCTGCGCGAGGCGCTGTGGGAGAACGGCTACGTGGTGGACACCCTGGAAACCGCCACCGACTGGTCCAACGTCGACAACCTGCTCAACCGCATCGAGGCCAGCCTGCGCGACGGCCTGGCCGCCGAGGGTGAGCGTGTGCACGTGTTCACCCACCTGTCGCACGTCTACGGCGAGGGTTCGAGCATCTACACCACCTATGTGTTCCGCCCTGCCGCCAGCTACGCAGAAACACACGAGCGCTGGCGCAAGCTCAAGCACGCTGCCAGCCAGACCATCGCCAACAATCGCGGCACCATCAGCCACCAGCACGGCGTGGGCAAGGACCACGCGCCCTATCTGCCAGTGGAGAAGGGCCCGCTGGGGATGGCGGCGATCAAGGCGCTGGCCGGGCATTTCGACCCGTCCGGTCGGCTGAACCCCGGCACCTTGCTGCAGGACTGAACCCATGCCTGCCTGGAACGCAACCTGGCGCGCCGAAGCGTTGCCCGAGCTGGCGGCGCGTGACTGGGATCTGATCGTGGTCGGTGGCGGCATCACCGGCGCCGGCATCCTGCGTGAGGCCGCGCGACGCGGCTGGCGTTGCCTGCTGGTGGAGCAGCGCGACTTCGCCTGGGGCACCTCCAGCCGCTCCTCGAAGATGGTCCACGGCGGCCTGCGCTATATCGCCAAGGGCCAGTTCGGCCTGACCCGCGACTCGGTGCGCGAGCGCCAGCGCCTGCTGGGTGAGGCGCCGGGGCTGGTCGATCCGCTGAGCTTCATCATGCCGCACTACCAGGGCGGCTTCCCCGGCCCGCGGGTGTTCGGCACCTTGCTGTCGCTGTACGACGCACTGGCCGGGCGCCGCAATCATCTGTTCCATCGCCTGGAAGAGCTGCGTTACCTGGCGCCTGGGTTGAAGGAGGACCGGTTGCTGGGCGGCACGCGTTTCCAGGACGCAGTGACCGACGACGCGCGCCTGGTGATGCGCGTGCTCGGTGAGGCGCGCGCCGAGGGCGGCGAGGCGCTGAACGGCCTGAAGGTGATCGAACTCGATCGCCGTGACGACCGTGTTCAAGGGCTGGTCGCCGAGGACAGCGAGAGCGGCGAGCGCTTCACCTTCCGCGCTCGCGCCGTGGCGCTGGCCACCGGTGCCTGGGCCGATGCCTTGCGCCAGAAGCACGGCAGCGAGCACATCCGCCCGCTGCGCGGCAGCCATCTGCTGCTGCCGGCCTGGCGCTTGCCGGTCGCCCACGCCTTCAGTTTCATGCATGGCCAGGACAAGCGCCCGGTGTTCGTCTTCCCCTGGGAAGGCGCGACTGTGGTCGGCACCACCGACCTCGATCATCGCGCCACGCTGGATGACGACGCTGCCATCAGCCGTGAGGAAGTGGAATACCTGCTGGCGGCCTGTGCGCAGCAGTTCCCGGCGGCGCAGATCACTGCCGGAGATGTGCGCTCCACCTGGGCCGGCGTGCGCCCGGTGGTCAGCGATGGCGCGCCGTCACTCAAGCCGTCGGACGAAAAACGCGAGCATGCGCTGTGGGTCGAGCCCGGTTGCGTGACATTAGCTGGCGGCAAGCTCACCACCTTCCGCCTGCTGGCGCTGGAGGTGCTCGCGGCCTGTGCGCCGATGCTGGCGCGGCCGCTGGAAGCCGCCGGCGAACAGGTCTTCGCGCCGGTGGAGAATGTCGCCCTGCCTGGCCTGACGCCTCCCCAGCAAAACCGTCTGCGCGGTCGCCATGGTCGCGCCCTGCCGGAACTGGCACGGGTGCTGGGCGTCGTGGGCAGCGAGTGCATCGGCCACACCGATTCGCTCTGGGCCGAGCTGGCCTGGGCGGCGGAAGGCGAACTGGTGCTGCACCTGGACGATCTGCTGTTGCGCCGCACCCGCATCGGCCTGTTGCTGGCCGACGGCGGCGCCCATGAACTGCCAGGAATCCGTGCCCTGTGCCAGCCACGCCTGGGCTGGGACGACGCACGCTGGAAACGCGAAGAACAGGACTACCTGGCGCTGTGGCGTCGCTGCTACAGCCTTCCGCATTGACCGAAGCCCTCATTGATCAAGAGCCCATGAATAACAACAACTACCTGCTGGCCATCGACAACGGCACCCAGAGCGTGCGCGCGCTGCTCTTCGATCTCCAGGGCAACCTGGTGGGCAAGGGCAAGGTCGAACTGGAAGCTTATTTTTCCTCGCAGCCCGGCTGGGCCGAGCAGCACCCGGACTACTACTGGGAACAGCTGGGCGAGGCCTGCAAGCGCCTGTGGGCCAGCGTGGACATCGACCGCAGCCGCATCCTTGGCGTGTCGCTGACGACCCAGCGCGGCACCGTGATCCATGTTGACGAAGCCGGCCAGGCGTTGCGCCCGGCGATCATCTGGCTGGACCAGCGTCGCGCCGAACTGGGCGAGTCGATCAAGGGGCCTTGGGGCTGGCTGTTCAAACTGGTGGGCGCGCAGGGCGCGGTGGACTACTTCCGCACCCAGGCCGAAGTGAACTGGGTCGCCCAGCAGCAACCGGACATCCACCAGCGCACACACAAGGTGCTGCTGCTTTCCGGCTTCCTCACCCAGCGCCTGTGCGGGCGCTACGTGGATTCGGTGGCCTGCAGCGTGGCCTACCTGCCATTCGACTACAAGAAGCTGCAATGGGCCGCGCCGCGCGACTGGAAATGGCAGGTGCTGGACGTGCGCCGCGAGCAGTTGCCGGAGCTGTTCAAGCCTGGCGAGAAGCTGGGTGAGATCACCGCCGAGGCCAGTCGCCTGACCGGTATACCCGCAGGCTTGCCGCTGATCGCCGCGGGCGCCGACAAGGCCTGCGAAGTGCTCGGTGCGGGCGCCATCGATCCGACCGTAGCCTGCCTGTCCTATGGCACCACCGCGACCATCAACACCACCCGTTCGCGTTACCTGGAAACCATCCCGCTGATCCCGCCATACCCGGCGGCGATCCCCGATCACTTCAACACCGAGGTGATGATCTATCGCGGCTTCTGGATGGTCAGCTGGTTCAAGCGCGAGTTCGGCCTGCGCGAGATGCAGCGCGCCGAAGAGCTGGGTATCGAGCCGGAGAAACTCTTCGACGAACTGGTCAACAGCGTGCCCGCCGGCTCCATGGGCCTGATGCTGCAACCTTACTGGACGCCGGGCATCCGCGAGCCGGGCCTGGAAGCCAAGGGTTCGATCATCGGCTTCGGTGACGTGCACACCCGCGCGCACATCTATCGCGCCATCCTCGAAGGGCTGGCCTACGCGCTACGCCAGGGCAAGGAGCGCATCGAGAAGCGCTCCGGTACCCGTATCCAGCGCCTGCGCGTGGCTGGCGGTGGTTCGCAGAGCGACGCGGCGATGCAGCTCACCGCCGACATCTTCGGCCTGCCGGCGGAGCGCCCGCACGTCTACGAAGCGTCCGGCCTGGGTGCGGCCATCGATTGTGCGGTGGGCCTCAAGCTCTATCCGGACTTCAGCAGCGCCATCGCCGCCATGACCCGCGTCGGCGACGTGTTCCACCCGCGCCCCGAGGCGCAGCGTACCTACGAGCGGCTCTACGGCGAGGTCTATCAGCGCATGTACAAGCAGCTCAAGCCGCTGTATCAGAGCATTCGGGAGATCACCGGCTACCCGGCCTGAGCGGCAAATCAAGTGGGAGGAAATGTCTTCGCGCTAGTCTGAGTCCATATCCAATGGACTCACCGGGAGGAAACCCGCCATGACGCAAGCCAAGGCCCTGCTGATCCTGCACGGCAAGCAAGCCGCCAACGAAGAGGTGCGTGCCGCCGTGCTGGCCACGCGCGAAGCGGGGCGAGCACTGGATGTGCGGGTGACCTGGGAGGGCGGCGACGCCCGGCGCCTGGTGGAGGAGGGGCTGGCGGCGGGATACACCACGCTGATCGCCGGCGGTGGCGACGGCACCGTGCGCGACGTCGCCGAAGCGCTGGTCCAGGCCGGCGGCAAGGCCAGCCTGGCAATCCTGCCGCTGGGCACCGCCAACGATTTTGCCCGTGCCGCCGGCGTGCCGCTGGAGCCGGCCGCCGCGCTGGCGCTGCTGGACGTACCGGCGCGGCCCATTGACCTGGGCGAAGTGGACGGGCAGTTCTTCCTCAACATGGCCACCGGCGGCTTCGGTTCGAAGGTTACCGCCAACACCCCGGAAGACCTGAAGAAACTGCTCGGCGGGGCTGCCTACCTGCTCACGGGGCTGACGCGCTTTTCCGAGGTGCATGCAGCGCAAGGTCGCTTTACCGGGCCGGACTTCGAATGGGAAGGCGAATTCCTCGCCCTGGGCATCGGCAATGGCCGCCAGGCCGGCGGCGGACACGTGCTCTGCCCGCAGGCCACGGCGGACGACGGTTTGCTGGATGTGAGCATCCTGCCGACGCCGCAGGACATGGTCGGCACTCTCGGCGCACTGCTCGGTAGCGGCTTCGGCACCCAGGACGTATTCGTCCGCGCGCGGGTGCCCTGGGTCGAGGTGGAGGCCCGCGAAGGGCTGGACGTCAACCTCGATGGCGAACCGCTGGAAGGCCGCAAGCTGCGCTTCGAGATACGCCCGGCAGCGCTCAGGATGCACCTGCCGGCGGATTCGCCGTTGCTTTCCGCCACTGGGCGCCTGGCCGCTGAGCCGGGCTGATCGCGCTGGTCCGGATCGGGCAAGTCGTGCATGATGGCGCACGGCCAGTATCTTGTTGGCGACGATACGGCCGATAGCTCTCCCGCACGACTCATTTCGAATCTGGAGCAGGCATGGCCGGTATTCTCGACACTGTCGATCAACGTACCCAACTGGTAGGCGAGAACCGCCTGGAAATCCTGGTCTTCCGCCTCGCCGGGCGGCAGCAGTTCGCGATCAACGTGTTCAAGGTGCAGGAAGTCCTGCAGCTGCCGCGCCTGACCCTGATCCCGCAGCGCCACCCGATGATCTGCGGGGTGATCAACCTGCGCGGCCAGACCCTGCCGGTGATCGATCTGTCGCGTGCCATCGGCATGCGCGCGCTGACCCCGGATGCCAACAGCACCATCATCGTCACCGAGTACAACCGCTCGGTGCAGGCCTTCCTGGTGGGCGGGGTGGAGCGCATCCTCAACCTCAACTGGGAGTCGATCCAGCCGCCGCCCGGTGGCGCCGGTCGCCAGCATTACCTGACCGCGATCACCAAGGTGGAAGACCGCCTGGTGGAGATCATCGATGTCGAGAAGGTGCTGGCCGAGATCGTGCCGATGAATACCCGTGTCTCCAGCGACCGCCTGGACGACACACTGCTCAGCCAGACCCGTGGCCGCGAAGTGCTGGTGGTGGATGACTCGAGCGTCGCCATCACCCAGCTGCGCGATACGCTCGGCCAGCTCGGCCTGCGCCTGCACGTGGCCACTGACGGCCTGCGCGCGCTGCAGCAGCTCAAGCGCTGGGCGGACGAAGGCCTGGACATGGACGAGA
This sequence comes from Pseudomonas sp. GD03903, assembly GCF_029840045.1. Taxonomy (NCBI): domain Bacteria; kingdom Pseudomonadati; phylum Pseudomonadota; class Gammaproteobacteria; order Pseudomonadales; family Pseudomonadaceae; genus Pseudomonas; species Pseudomonas sp. GD03903. The sequence goes on from NZ_JAOCBT010000027.1 coordinate 18,034, forward strand.
AGCTGCTGATGGTCTTTACCGACGCCGAGATGCCGGAGATGGACGGTTATCGGTTGACCACCGAGATCCGCAGCGATCCGCGCCTGCGCGATCTCTACGTGGTGCTGCATACGTCGCTGTCGGGCAGCTTCAACGATGCCATGGTGAAGAAGGTCGGCTGCGACGATTTCCTCTCCAAGTTCCAGCCGGACCAGTTGGTCGAAGTGGTGCGCCGTCGCTTGCAGAAAGTCCCTGCCTAGCTGCTTTCAAAGGAGCGAGCTTGCTCGCGAACCGCTTGATGTCGTTGCCTCCGGAAAAAGCGTTCGCGAGCAAGCTCGCTCCTACAAGTTCGTTGCCATTGCTAGACGCCCGTTCCACACCGTATAAGGTCGCTTTCGCCTGCACGAAAGGAAGCCTCCGATGTACACCCTCAGCGAGCTCTACCGCTACCCGGTCAAATCCACTGCCTACGAGCCCCTGGAGTCCGTCCGCCTGGACGCCCTGGGCCTGGAAGGGGATCGACGCTGGATGGTGGTCGACTCTGCCAACGGGCGCTTCCTGACCCAGCGCCTGCTGCCGCAGATGGGCCGTATCGAGGCGCGCTGGCAGGACGATTTCCAGGTATTGCGCCTGCGCGCACCGGGCATGGACGACCTGCTGGTGAAGGTGCCGGGGCGCGATGACAACCTGCGTGGCGTGCTGATCTGGCGCGACATGTTGCAGGTGCCCGATGCCGGTGATGCGGCGGCGCAGTGGCTGAGCACCTTCCTGCAGCGTGATGTGCGCCTGGTGCAGATTCCCGAGGAGCGTGCACGGCAGGTGGATACCGCCTACGCCGAGCCTGGCGAACACGTGCATTTTGCCGACGGCTTCCCGTTGCTGCTGATCGGCCAGGGCTCGCTGGACGACCTGTCGGCCAAGGTTGGTCGCCCGCTGGAGATGCTGCGCTTCCGCCCGAACCTGGTGGTGGCCGGCGCCGAACCGTTCGCCGAGGACGGCTGGAAGCGCATCCGCATCGGTGATGTCACTTTCAAGGTCGCCAAGCCCTGCTCGCGCTGCATCCTCACCACCATCGACCCGCATACCGGCGAGCGCGATGCCGCCCGCGAGCCTTTGGCGACCCTGCTGGGCTATCGCAACGTCAATGGCGAGGCGCTGTTCGGTCAGAACCTGCTGGCGGAAAACCGCGGTGAGCTCAAGCTGGGCATGCCGGTGGAAGTGCTGGAATAACGGACCGGCGTACGACGCGGAGCGTTGAACGCCCTACGTAACTGCATGTGGGTATGGAAGTTCTGGAGTAGCGCGCATAGGCACATCGCGCCTAGGGTTGTGCGCAGCCCCAACTTGTAGGAGCGAGCTTGCTCGCGAACTCGCCCGACGCCTGTGCCGCCGGAAAATCTGTTCGCGAGCAAGCTCGCTCCTGCAGGGGGTGTTCGCCGTCAGCGCCTTACAGCTTGCTGTCGACGCAACCGGTGCTCTGGCACTCGCGCTCACGCTCGCGCAGCACGGCCAAGCGCTCGTTGGTCTTGTCCACGGCGCATTGCAGGTTGACGAAGTAGCCGCCGTCGCGCTCGTAGCTGCACTGCGCATCGCGATCCTTGATCCAGGCGATCTGGCTCTTCTTCAGCGCGGCCTTCTGGCCGTCGTTGAGCATCTTGCGCAGGGTGCCGAATTCATTGTTCAGCTCGCGGTCAACCTGGGCGTATTCGGTGCTCAGGCAATACACGCTGTCGAAGGCGTTGCGCGGCTTCTCGCAGGCAGCCAGGGCCAGATCGGCGCTGAGCAGGCCGGCGGCAAGCATGGAGAGGGAGAGAACGGTCTTGCGCATGGAAATTTCCTTTTTTCCTTGAGGAGATGAAAGCCGCCCGGCGAGTGCCGGGCGGTGGAGGATGTCAGAGTTCGTCGAAGAAGCGTTCGTGCCAGTCGACGATGGGCTGCGGCGCGTTGAGCTTCTGCCCGTAGATCACTGCGTAGGACAGCACGTTCTGCACGTAGGAGCGGGTCTCATCGAACGGAATGGTCTCGACCCAGACGTCGAAGGCCAGGTGGCGCGCATCCTTCAGCCACTGGCGTACGCGGCCGGGGCCGGCGTTGTAGGCGGCGGTGGCGAGCACGCGGTTGCCGTTGAACTGGCCGTGCACCTGGCTCAGGTAGGCAGCGCCGAGTTGGATGTTCACATCCGGCACTATCAGTTGCTGCGGCGAAGCCAGCGGGATGCCGAACTTGCGCGAGGTTTCCTTGGCGGTGGCCGGCATCAGCTGCATCAGGCCGGTGGCGCCAACGCCCGAGCGTGCATCGGACATGAAGGCGCTTTCCTGGCGGGTGATGGCGAACACCCAGCTGGAGTGCAGGCCGCGGTTGCGTGCCTCGCGCACCAGGGTATTGCGGTAGGCCATGGGGAAGCGGATATCCAGGTCGTCCCAGTACTTGGCCTGGCTGATGGCACGGATGGCGGGGAAGTACCACTGCATGTCGTAGGCGATCTTGGCCTGGGCCAGCAGCTCGTCGTGGCTCAGGTGGCGGGCGGCGTGGTACCACTCGCGGCGGGCGTTGATGATCTCGCCACGGGCGTAGAACTCCAGGGCCCGGCGGGTGCTCGGCGCGTTGCGTACGCGCTGCATTGTCGCCGCGTCCAGCGATACCGGGCGGTTATTCAACTGGTAGGGGGCGTTGATCCGGTCCGCGGCGAGGAACCCGTAGAAGTCGCGTTCGCCAGCCACCGGCTGGTACAGGCTGATGGCCTGCTTGTTCTGCGGCTGCGCCAGTTGCAGCGAGCGCGCCTGCCAGTACTTCCAGCGGTTGGTCTCGGCCAGTGACGGCGGCAGCGCGCGGGTCAGCTTGTAGGCTTCTTCCCAGCGGCCCAGGCGCAGCAGCAGGCGCAGGCGCCATTCGGTGACGGTGTCGTCGCGCAGTTGCGGGTCGTACTTGACCATCATCGGCAGGGCGCGCGGGTCATAGCGACGCGCCAGGCTCAGGCCGATCTCGCGGGCGATGGAGACTTTCTCGTCGCTGGAGAAGGGCAGCACCGAGCTGTAGTAGTCCAGCAGGTTGATGGCCTTTTCCGGGTCCTGCTTGGCCAGGCGGCGCAGGCCGAGGCCGACCACGTCGGCAGTGGCGTGGTCGCGGGCGCCGAAGCGGGTGGTCTGGCTCAGCTGCGCCGGGTTCTGCGCGACATTGACCATCAGCGCGCCCTGGCTGCCCAGGGTCGGCAGGCGCTTGGAGAGCACCGTGGCGAGGCTATAGTTGCCTTTCTCGGCGGCCAGCTTCAGGCGCTTCCAGACCTTTTCCTCGGTGAGCTGGCCATCGGCCTGCCACATGGCGAAGGTCGTGTCGCAAGCGTCGGGCTGCGGCTTGCCCACCAGCCAGAGCTTCTCGGCGGTGGCGTAGCCTTCGGCCTTGTTGCCGTGGCCCAGCTGGTACTGGCCGTAGAGGCAGTCCAGCTCGGTGAAGTTCATCTTCGGGTCGTAATAACGGACGAACGTGTTCCAGTCGCCGCGATCGGCCAGTTGGCGCATCCAGCGCAGTTTCAGCCAGTTGATCTGCGGCAGGTCGCCGTGCTGCTCGATGAAACGTTCGATTTCGGCGTTGCTGGCGCTTTTCAGGCGGTTGGTCAGCTCGTCGTAGGCCAGGTACGGCTGCAGCGGATAATCGGCCAGTGCCGACTGGTAGCTGAAATACGGGCCGCTGTCGCCACGCGCCAGTGCCTTCTGCGCCTCGTCGTACATCTGGCGCTGCTGGGGCAGGGACGCTGCGTTGGCTGTCGAAGCGGACAGGCTGAGGATCAGGCAGGAAAACAGTGAGAAAAGGCGACCGCGCATGGCTCTTCCGGGAAGATGATCGGTGGGCGCTGGATGACGCGCGCCCGCTGCCACCTAGCTTAGCCTGTTGCGCGAGGGGGGCGAAAGCGCCGCCACGGTTACACCGTGCAAAGGCGGACGCCAGTCTCGCCTTGCGAGATTGTGTGCGACCCTCTGACTTTTGCGCACTTTCCCTTAAACTGCGCGCCCTGTTTGTGGAGATACCCAATGACCCTGCTCAAGTTCACCGATGTGTCCCTCGCCTTTGGCACCACTCCGCTGCTGGATAAGGTGTCCTGGCAGATCGCTCGGGGTGAGCGGGTTTGCGTCATTGGCCGCAACGGCACCGGCAAGTCGAGCATGTTCAAGCTGGTCAAGGGCGAGCAGAAGCCCGACGACGGCGACATCTGGCGCGCGCCCGCGCTGAAGATCGGCGAGTTGCCGCAGGAACTGCCACGTGCCGACGACCGGACTGTCTACGACGTGGTTGCCGAAGGCCTGGCCGAAGTCGGCGAACTGCTCGCGCGCTATCACCATCTGAGCATGCACATCGAAAGCGAAGAGGACCTGAACAAGCTGGCACGCGTCCAGCAGGACCTCGAAGCCCGCGATGGCTGGCGCCTCGGGCAACTGGTGGATACCACCCTGAGCCGCCTGCAACTGCCGGCCGACAAGACCCTCGCCGAGCTCTCCGGCGGTTGGCGTCGCCGCGTGCTGCTGGCCCAGGCACTGGTGGCCGAGCCCGACCTGCTGCTGCTCGACGAGCCGACCAACCACCTGGACATCGGCGCCATTGCCTGGCTGGAAAACGCCCTGGCGGACTTCCCCGGCGCCGTGCTGTTCATCACCCACGACCGTTCCTTCCTGCAGGCCGTGGCCACCCGCATCCTCGAACTGGACCGCGGCCACCTGATCGACTGGAACGGCGACTACGCCAGCTTCCTCGTCCATAAAGAGCAGGAACTGGCGGCGGAAGAGGCCGCCAACGCGCTGTTCGACAAGCGCCTGGCCCAGGAAGAAGTGTGGATTCGCCAGGGCATCAAGGCCCGCCGTACCCGTAACGAGGGCCGTGTACGTGCGCTCAAGGCCATGCGCAACGAGCGCGCCGAGCGCCGCGAGCGCCAGGGCAAGGCCAGCTTCCAGATGGAGACGGCCGAGAAGTCCGGCAAGCAGGTGATCGTCGTCGAGAAGGCCGGCTTCGCCCATCCGGGCGGCCCGGCGCTGATCCGTGATTTCTCCCTGGTGCTGCAGCGCGGTGACCGTATCGGCCTGCTCGGCGCCAACGGCACTGGCAAGACCACGTTGCTCAAGCTGCTGCTGGGCGACCTGCAGCCGACATCCGGCAGCGTCAAGGAAGGCACCCGACTGGAAGTGGCTTATTTCGACCAGTTGCGTCACCAGTTGGAGCCGGAAAAGACCGTTATCGACAACATTTCCGAAGGTCGCGAATTCATCACCATCAATGGGCAGAATCGCCACGTGCTCAGCTACCTGGGCGACTTCCTGTTCTCCCCGCAACGCGCCCGTACCCCGGTGAAAGCGCTCTCCGGGGGCGAGCGGGCACGCCTGTTGCTGGCGAAGTTGTTCAGCAAACCGGCCAACCTGCTGGTGCTGGACGAACCGACCAACGACCTGGACGTGGAAACCCTGGAACTGCTCGAAGAAGTGCTGCTGACCTTCGACGGCACCGTGCTGATGGTCAGCCACGACCGGGCCTTCCTCGACAACGTGGTCACCAGCACCCTGGTGTTCGAAGGTGAAGGACGCGTGCGCGAATTCGTCGGTGGCTACCAGGACTGGCTGCGCCAGGGCGGCTCGCCCAAGTTGCTTGGCGTGGGCGAGGAAAAGGCCGACAAGCCCGCTGCTGCCCCCGCACCCGAGCAACCGGCAGCTGTGGCTGCGCCGGCGGAAGCCGCGCCGAAAAAGAAACTCAGCTACAAGTTGCAGCGCGAGCTGGAAGCCATCCCCGGGCAGATCGACGCCCTGGAAGGCCAACTGGCTGCGCTGCAGGAAGAAACCGCGTCGCCGGACTTCTACCAGCGCCCGCAGGACGAGGCCCAGGCCGCTCTGGCGCGCCTGGCTTCCCTGCAGGAAGAGCTGGACCGGTTGATCGAGCGCTGGGCTGAACTGGAAGAATAATCCGGTCGGTCAGGCGAGGTGCCCGTGTGCGTATCGCTGATCAAAGACTGCTAGGAATGGCCGCATGGCAATCGAGTACCGCATCACCCTGGATGATGAGCACGAGTTCAGTTATCGCATCGAACTGGAGCGCCAGTACGACCCGTACGCCGCCGCCCAGACGCCACGCTGGACGCGCCTGGAGAACAACCGTTGCAGCAATTGTCCGCTGAACCCGGCGCAGTACAGCCACTGCCCGGCAGCCGTGGATCTGCACCGGGTGATCGAGGATTTCCGCGGTCTGCCCGCGTTCAAGAAGGTCTCGGTGCAGGTCCGCACGCCGGAGCGCGAATACATCAAGCATGCGGGACTGGAGGAAGGCCTGCGCGCGCTGCTCGGCGTGATCATGGCCACCAGCGCCTGTCCGCTGCTGGGCCGGCTCAAGCCGATGGCGCAACAGCACCTGCCATTCGCCAGTAACCAGGAGTTCATCCTGCGCGCGGTGTCGCTCTACCTGATGCGGCAGTACTTCAATTTCCGCGAAGGCCGGCACGCCGACTGGGAGCTGAAGGGGCTGGTGAAGCAGTTCCAGCAGTTGCAACTGGTGAATCAGGCGTTCTGGCAGCGAATCCACGAGACCTGCGAGGGCGACTCGAACCTGAAGGCTTTCCTCAGTTTCTTCTCCATGGCATCGAGCATGAGCTATTCGCTGGAGGCGCAACTGCAGAAGGTGCGGCCGCTGCTGATGAGCGGGGACATGCTCGGCGCCTGAAACCAGGCGGGCCCCGCAGGGCCCGCTGTCTCACTTGAGTTGGCTCAGCTGGTTTTCTGCAGGCGCACAGCGAGAACGTCGCAAGGCGCTCCGTGCAGCACGTCGTTGGCGGTGGAGCCCAGCAGCAGGGCGAGGCCGTGGCGGCCGTGGCTGCCGACGACGATCAGGTCGCAGTCCTGCTCATCGGCGAGGCGGTGGATTTCCTGGCGCGGCTGGCCGTAAACCAGGTGGCACTGGGAGCTGGTGATTTCGGCGTAGGTAAGGGTGAACTGGTGCAGGCGTTCCTTGGCCTGGTCGAACTGCTGCTGTTGCAGCATCGACAGGTCCATCGGCACGTCGCCGCCGAAGGCCATGGCCATGGGCTCGACCACATGCACCGCCGAGAGCCGGGCATCGTTGGCCTTGGCCAATGCGACCGCCCGCTTCATCACCGGATCGCATTCTTCGGTAAGGTCGACGGCGACCAGAATGTGTTGGTAGGGCATGAGCGTCTCCTCCGGGGGACTCGTTATCAATCAGTATGGCCCCAATGGCCGTGCTTGACCTGTTTGACCGGTATAACCGATATGACCACGTGGATGGTAATTCTTCTCATCGCATTGGTGCTCAGCCCGCTGACCTGGCTGATCCCGTCGCGCGGCCAACGCGGGCAGATGGACCTGCGCCTGCAGGCGCGGCGCCTGGGGCTGGCCATGCAGATGGCGCAGCAGGACTGGCCGCACTGGCTGGAACGGCAGCCGCCGCGGCAGTGCGCGCAGTACCACCGGGCCCGGGGCAGGAACCGGGATGCCTGGTGCTACTGGCAGAGCGAGCCGGGTGTATGGCTGGATCGCTGGCGCGAAGCGAGTGCTCCGCCCGAGCTGGCCCAGGCGCTGGCCGGCCTGCCCAGGGACGTCTACATGGTCGAGGCGACGCCGCAGTTCCTGGCACTGTACTGGGGGGAACGGGGCGATGCCGGCGACCTGCAGCGGGTCGCCGATTTCATCAAGCAGCATGCCTGAGCGGATCAGCTCTGCTGCGCAGCGTAGAGGCCGGAAACCTTTTCCAGGTCTTCGATGATGCGGTCGGAGTACTTGTTGATCAGGAAGGGCACGCTGTTCTGGTTGTAGTTCTGCAGCGATTTTTCGATATAGCGCCACTTGATCGCCACGCCGCGCAGCTCCTGGCCGATCTCCGGCGTGGTCTGCGGCGCCTGTTGCAGTTTCACCAGATTGATGGCGAAGCGGTTGGCCAGGTCATCCAGCGGGCGTTCCTCGCCGCCGCCGAAGAAGCTGGCGCCCACCGAGGCGTTGCGCGAGGCGTAGTCCACCGCGATGTCCTGCATCAGCAGGCTCTGCTCGCGGGTCTGCTGGGTCAGCGGCGGGACCTTGCTGCCGCTTTCCTCCTGGATTTTCGCGTAGAGCTGCTCGGCGGTATCCAGCAGCTTGCGGTTCTGCGCGGCGAGGTCGGCCACCGGTTGCAGGTCGGTATAGCCGCTCTTGTCCAGCGCGCCGGTGAGGGTGCGCAACTGAGCTGCGTAGGCCTTCCATTCATCCTGCAGTTCAGTCTTGAGCTTCTTCGATTCGTTGCCGGGCATGTCGCCGAGCTGGCCCAGGGCGTCCGTGGCGCTCTGCGACGAGGCCTCGACCATCTTGGCGTACTTCTGGTCGCCTTCCATCGCGTTGAACATGAAGAAGTCGCCAAGGCTGCGCTGGGCGGCGAGGCGGGTCTGGTGGACATTGAGCAGGTCGCTGGCAGCGTCGGCGGCAGCGATGAGGGGCAGGGCGGTAAGCGCGAGCGCAGACAGCAGACGCACGAGCGGACGGCTGGACATCGTTCCAACTCCTTGGAGCCATGGGCTTCTTGTTGTTTTGTTTTGCACAGGTTCCAGGCGCCTGCCGGCGTTGGCAGAAGGCAGATCGCCATTGCGCCCGACTCTAGCGCGGGCCATGGGGTTTGACCAGTGGCTGTCGGGACGACGGTGCCAGGTAGCAATTGTCACGATAGGCATGGTGAATAGCGCGTCAGGGCTGCGCTGAATGCTCCGGGCCAGACGCCCCGGCCGCTTTGCGACTGTTACGTCTCGCCGATTGACAAGCCCTGGCTTTTCCTAGAAGGTGGGCGCACCCAAATCAAACGGGCGTATGAATCGAGCGTTTGCCCCGTGCAGTGACTCGATCAGAACGCCCCGGCTATCGCGTCGGCGGGTGTGCCGCAAGCTTTGGGACTATCCTCGGCGACTGCCGGGCCGTCCCGATACACGGTGTCCGACGTGTGATTTCAAGCTTCCCTAGCGTGGAGATCAGTTGATGATTTACCAAGGTAAAGCCATCACGGTTAAGGCTCTTGAGAGCGGCATCGTCGAGCTGAATTTCGACCTCAAGGGCGAGTCCGTCAACAAGTTCAACCGACTCACCCTGAATGAACTGCGTCAAGCAGTGGATACCATCAAGGCCGATGCGTCCGTCAAGGGCGTGATCGTGACCAGCGGCAAAGGCGTATTCATCGTCGGCGCCGACATCACCGAGTTCGTCGACAACTTCAAGCTGCCTGACGAAGAGCTGCTGGCGGGCAACCTCGAAGCCAACAAGATCTTCAGCGACTTCGAAGACCTCAACGTTCCGACCGTAGCCGCGATCAACGGCATCGCCCTGGGCGGTGGTCTGGAAATGTGCCTGGCTGCCGATTTCCGTGTCATGAGCGCCACCGCCAAGGTCGGCCTGCCGGAAGTGAAGCTGGGCATCTACCCGGGCTTCGGCGGCACCGTTCGCCTGCCGCGCATCATCGGTTGCGACAACGCAGTCGAGTGGATTGCCTCGGGCAAGGAAAACAAGGCTGAAGACGCGCTGAAAGTCGGCGCCGTCGACGCCGTCGTGGCTCCCGAGCAGCTGCAAGCCGCCGCTCTGGACCTGGTCAAGCGCGCCATCGCCGGCGAGCTGGACCACAAGGCCCGTCGTCAGCCGAAGCTGGAAAAGCTCAAGCTGAACGCCATCGAGCAGATGATGGCCTTCGAGACCGCCAAGGGCTTCGTTGCTGGCCAGGCCGGCCCGAACTACCCGGCTCCGGTCGAAGCCATCAAGTCGATCCAGAAAGCCGCCAACTTCGGTCGTGACAAGGCGCTGGAAATCGAAGCCCAGGGCTTCGTGAAACTGGCCAAGACCTCGGTCGCGCAGAGCCTGATCGGCCTGTTCCTGAACGACCAGGACCTGAAGAAGAAGGCCAAGCAGTACGACGAGATCGCCAAGGACGTGAAACTGGCTGCCGTACTCGGCGCCGGCATCATGGGTGGCGGCATCGCCTACCAGTCCGCTTCCAAGGGCACTCCGATCCTGATGAAGGATATCCGCGAAGAGGGTATCCAGATGGGTCTGAACGAGGCCTCCAAGCTGCTCGGCAAGCGCGTCGAAAAAGGCCGCATGACCCCGGCGAAAATGGCCGAGGCCCTGAACGCCATTCGCCCGACCATGTCCTACGGCGATTTCGGCAACGTCGACATCGTTGTCGAAGCCGTGGTCGAGAATCCGAAGGTCAAGCAGATCGTTCTGGCTGAAGTTGAAGGCGTAGTGAAGGAAGATGCGATCCTCGCGTCGAACACCTCCACCATCTCCATCAACCTGCTGGCCAAGGCGCTCAAGCGTCCGGAAAACTTCGTCGGCATGCACTTCTTCAACCCGGTGCACATGATGCCGCTGGTCGAAGTGATCCGTGGCGAGAAGTCCAGCGACGTCGCCGTCGCCACCACCGTGGCCTACGCCAAGAAGATGGGCAAGAACCCCATCGTGGTGAATGACTGCCCCGGCTTCCTGGTCAACCGCGTGTTGTTCCCGTACTTCGGCGGCTTCTCCAAGCTGCTGGGCTTCGGTGTGGACTTCGTGCGTATCGACAAGATCATGGAGAAGTTCGGCTGGCCCATGGGTCCGGCCTACCTGTCCGACGTGGTCGGCATCGACACCGGCCACCATGGCCGTGACGTGATGGCTGAAGGCTTCCCGGACCGCATGGCCGTGGAAGGCAAGACTGCCGTCGACGTGATGTATGACGCCAACCGCCTGGGCCAGAAGAACGGCAAGGGCTTCTACGCCTACGAGACCGACAAGCGCGGCAAGCCGAAGAAAGTCACCGACCCGCAGGCTTATGAGCTGCTGAAGTCCATCGTCACCGAGCAGCGCGAGCTGAGCGACGAGGACATCATCAACTACATGATGATCCCGCTGTGCCTGGAAACCGTGCGCTGCCTGGAAGACGGCATCGTCGAGACCGCTGCCGAGGCCGATATGGGCCTGATCTACGGCATCGGCTTCCCTCCCTTCCGTGGCGGTGCCCTGCGTTACATCGACTCCATCGGTGTGGCCGAATTCGTCGCACTGGCCGACCAGTACGCCGACCTGGGTGCGCTGTACCACCCGACCGCGAAGCTGCGTGAAATGGCCAAGAACGGCCAGAAGTTCTTCGGTTGAGTGCGCAACGAATAGAGCGAGAGTGAATTTATGAGCCTGAATCCGAGAGACGCCGTCATTGTCGACTTCGGCCGCACCCCGATGGGCCGTTCGAAGGGTGGCATGCACCGCAACACCCGCGCGGAGAACATGTCCGCGCACCTGATCAGCAAGCTGCTGGAGCGTAACCCGAAGATCGACCCGGCTGAAGTCGAGGACGTGATCTGGGGCTGCGTGAACCAGACCCTGGAGCAGGGCTGGAACATCGCGCGCATGGCGTCGCTGATGACCCAGATCCCGCACACCAGCGCCGGCCAGACCGTCAGCCGCCTGTGCGGTTCGTCCATGAGCGCCCTGCACACCGCCGTGCAGGCGATCCAGACCGGCAACGGTGACGTCTTCGTCATCGGCGGCGTGGAGCACATGGGCCACGTCGGCATGATGCACGGCGTCGATCCGAACCCGCACATGTCCCTGTACGCCGCCAAGGCGTCGGGCATGATGGGCCTGACCGCCGAGATGCTGGGCAAGATGCACGGCATCACCCGCGAGGCGCAGGACAAGTTCGGTGTGCGTTCGCACCAGCTGGCCTGGAAAGCGACCCAGGAAGGCAAGTTCAAAGACGAAATCATCCCTATGGAAGGTTACGACGAGAACGGCTTCCTGAAGATCTTCGACTTCGACGAAACCATCCGTCCGGAAACCACCCTGGAAAGCCTGGCCGCCCTGAAACCGGCGTTCAACCCCAAGGGCGGCACCGTGACCGCGGGTACTTCCTCGCAGATCACTGACGGCGCTTCCTGCATGATCGTCATGAGCGCCCAGCGCGCCCAGGACCTCGGCGTGCAGCCGATGGCCGTGGTTCGCGCCATGGCCGTGGCGGGCGTTGATCCGGCGATCATGGGCTACGGCCCGGTTCCGTCGACCAACAAGGCGCTCAAGCGCGCCGGCCTGACCATCAACGACATCGACTTCTTCGAGCTCAACGAAGCCTTCGCTGCACAGGCCCTGCCGGTGCTGAAGGACCTCAAGCTGCTCGACAAGATGGAAGAGAAGGTCAACCTGCACGGCGGCGCCATCGCCCTGGGTCACCCGTTCGGCTGCTCCGGTGCGCGTATCTCCGGCACCCTGCTGAACGTGATGAAGCAGAACAGCGGCACCCTGGGCGTGTCCACCATGTGTGTGGGTCTCGGTCAGGGCATCACCACCGTCTTCGAACGCGTCTAAGCTTTCGTCGATGGGAGAGCCGGGGCCTTGTGCCCCGGCTTTCGTTTTTGTCGGGTGGGGATTGCCCGGCGGTCGCGCAATCAGCACAATCGCCGCCTTTTGGCCGGCCGAGGGAGAACCGACATGCACTTGCAGCCCGGACTGTATCGACACTACAAGGGACAGCAATACCGTGTGCTCGGCGTTGCCCGGCATTCGGAGACCGAAGAAGAGCTGGTGATCTACCAGGCGCTGTATGGCGAGTTCGGCCTCTGGGTGCGCCCGTTGAGCATGTTCACCGAGGCGGTGGAAGTGAATGGCGAGAAGGTTCCGCGATTCGCCCTGGTGAATGCCGAAGACGATCCGCTGGGTCTCCAGACTGGCCCGTCCGGCGAAACCCAAGCTTGACCTTGGCGCGACCGCCACTATATATAGCGGTGCCGCTCCAAGCGCCTCCCTCCTTGTAAATTCATCTTTTCGACGCAGGAATCTTCCGATCCATGGGTAAATCGCTGGTCATCGTGGAATCACCGGCCAAGGCCAAGACCATCAACAAGTACCTGGGCAACCAGTACGTGGTGAAGTCGAGCATCGGCCACATCCGCGACCTGCCCACCAGCGGCTCGTCCGCGTCGAAGGAGCCTGCGGCCAAAGGACGCAAGACGGCTGCCGAAGCGCCGGCCCTGTCGCCAAAAGAGAAGGCCAAGCGCCAGCTCGTCACCCGCATGGGCGTCGACCCGGAGCACGGCTGGAAGGCCAAGTACGAGATCCTTCCCGGCAAGGAAAAGGTGATCGAGGAACTGCGCCGCCTGGCCAAGGACGCCGACACCATCTATCTCGCAACCGACTTGGACCGCGAAGGGGAGGCCATTGCCTGGCACCTGCGCGAGGCCATCGGTGGCGATGACTCGCGCTACAAACGCGTGGTCTTCAACGAAATCACCAAGAAGGCCATTCAGGAGGCCTTCTCCCAGCCCGGCGAGCTGGATATCAACCGCGTGAATGCCCAGCAGGCGCGCCGCTTCCTCGACCGCGTGGTGGGCTACATGGTCTCCCCGCTGCTGTGGGCCAAGATCGCTCGCGGCCTGTCCGCTGGCCGCGTGCAGTCGGTGGCGGTGAAGCTGGTGGTCGAGCGTGAGCGCGAGATCCGCGCCTTCGTGCCGGAAGAATACTGGGAAGTGCATGCCGACCTCGGCACGCCGAAGAACGACAAGGTCCGCTTCGAGGTGGTGCGCGAGAAGGGCGAAGCCTTCAAGCCGCTCAATGAAGCGCAGGCCATGGCCGCCCTGGAGAAGCTCAAGGCTTCCAGCTACAGCATCGCCAAGCGCGAAGACAAGCCGACCTCGAGCAAGCCCTCGGCGCCTTTCATCACTTCCACCCTGCAGCAGGCCGCGAGCAATCGCCTGGGCTTCGGTGTGAAGAAGACCATGATGATGGCCCAGCGTCTCTACGAAGCCGGCTACATCACCTATATGCGTACCGACTCGACCAACCTGTCGGCCGACGCCATCGATATGGTGCGCGGTTTCATCGACAGCGAGTTCGGCAAGAAATACCTGCCGGCCAAGCCGAACTTCTACTCCAGCAAGGAAGGCGCCCAGGAAGCGCACGAAGCGATTCGTCCTTCCGACGTCAACCTGCGTCCGACCCAGCTGTCGGGCATGGAGCGCGACGCCGAGCGCCTTTACGACCTGATCTGGCGCCAGTTCGTGGCCTGCCAGATGCCGCCGGCCGAGTACCTGTCCACCACCGTCAGCGCCGCTGCCGGTGACTTCGAGCTGCGCGCCAAGGGCCGCATCCTCAAGTTCGACGGCTACACCAAGGTGCTGCCGCAGCAGAGCAAGCCGGGCGAGGACGACGTCCTGCCGGTCATGAACCAGGGCGACGCGATGAAGCTGCTCAAGCTCGACCCGAGCCAGCATTTCACCAAGCCGCCGGCACGCTTCTCCGAAGCCAGCCTGGTCAAGGAGCTGGAAAAGCGCGGCATCGGCCGTCCGTCCACCTATGCGGCGATCATCTCCACCATCCAGGAGCGCGGCTACGTCACCACCCACAACCGCCGCTTCTACGCGGAAAAGATGGGCGACATCGTCACCGACCGCCTCAACGAGAGCTTCTCCAACCTGATGGACTACGGCTTCACCGCCGGCATGGAAGAGAACCTCGATGACGTGGCCCAGGGCGAACGCGACTGGAAAAACGTGCTGGACGAGTTCTACGGCGACTTCCGCAAGAAGCTCGACCTGGCCGAGGCTGCCAACGACGGCATGCGCGCCAACCAGCCGACCCTGACTGACATCCCCTGCCGCGAGTGCGGCCGGCCGATGATGATCCGTACTGCTTCCACCGGCGTATTCCTCGGCTGCTCCGGCTACAGCCTGCCGCCGAAAGAACGCTGCAAGGCGACCGTCAACCTGATTCCGGGTGACGAGATCGCCGCGGATGACGAGGGCGAGTCCGAGTCCCGCGTGCTGCGTGGCAAGCATCGCTGCCCGATCTGCAGCACCGCGATGGATGCTTACCTGGTCGACGAGAAGCGCAAGCTGCACATCTGTGGCAACAACCCGGATTGCGCCGGCTACGAGATCGAAGAAGGCCAGTACCGCATCAAGGGTTACGAAGGCCCGAGCCTGGAATGCGACAAGTGCGGCAGCGAGATGCAGCTCAAGACCGGCCGTTTCGGCAAGTTCTTCGGTTGCACCAACCCGACCTGCAAGAATACCCGCAAGCTGTTGAAGAATGGCGAGCCTGCACCGCCGAAGATGGACGCCATCCGCATGCCGGAACTCAAGTGCGAGAAGGTGGACGACATCTACGTACTGCGTGACGGCGCTTCCGGCCTGTTCCTGGCTGCAAGCCAGTTCCCGAAGAACCGCGAGACCCGCGCTCCGCTGGTGGCCGAGCTGATCCCGCACAAGGAAGAGCTGGATCCGAAGTACCACTTCCTGCTCGCCGCGCCGGCAAAAGATCCGGATGGCCGCCCGGCGGTGATCCGCTTCAGCCGCAAGACCAAGGAGCAGTACGTGCAGTCCGAGGTCGACGGCAAGCCCACCGGCTGGCGTGCTTTCTTCGACGGCGGCAAGTGGAAGGTCGAAGACAAGCGCTGATGGAAGGCGCGCCCCGCCGAGGCGGGGCGTGCTTATACTGCCGAAGTCGACTGCAGAGGGCCCGGTCATGGCGAACGAACTCTATACCCGCACCAACCAGAAGCTGTTCTTCGCCGGTCTTGCCCTGGAAGCCTGGCGCAGCGCCGAAACGGCGCGTGCGATGAATGCCCAGGCGCGCATCCAGGCCGAGCGCGAAGCGGCGCTGTTCCATCTCTATGGTGCCGTGCTGGGTGTGGCCCATGAGATCGCCGGTTACTACCGCCTACCTCAGGCCGGTGCGCCGCGCGTCGAGATGCTGCTGAACGCCGAGGTTCTGGCCGCCGCTCCAAGCCCTGAGCTGGCGGAAATGGTCGAGCTGGCGCAGTCGCCAGAAGCCTGGCTGGGTCGCCTGCTGGCTGCCTATGCCGCGCTGTTCCAGCCGCCGAGCGAACCGAAGAAAGCCAAGGTCGATCCGACCCAGCCGCTGATCCAGGCGGTGAATGTCGACGACGAAGCGCCGATCGAGCTGGGCAACGACGAGCTGGAAACCTGGCGCAAATCCCTGAAGGAACTGGTGCTGCGCTTCCGCGCATCGCTCACCGAACTCTGACCCTCACCCTGACTCACGCGGAGCCGGCCTTCCGGTCGGTCCGTGAAAGCTTTGGCTAGGGTGCGGCGGATGTGGCTGTTACACTACGCGTTCTGCTGTGGAGAACGTCGCTATGCCAACCTCATTTCTGGAAATTGTCGAGCTGCCTGACGGGCGTATCGTGCTGCGTCGCGCGGACGAGGAGGAGGCGCTGGTGACCCTGGAGTTCTCCGCCGATGCCAAGGGCTTCCTGCAGGGTCAGCATATCGAGATCGCCAAGGCGATGTTCAATGTCGGTGTGCAGATGGCTGGCCGTCTCGCCGAGGGCGGAGACATGGGCGTGGACGACGAAGGTCCGCGCGTACTGCACTGAGTTCTGCCGCTTCGCCGCGCTCGCGGCGAAGCTTCCCGATCAGATCATCCCAGACGAATATTCAGGCTCTGCGCCTGGCCGGCGACGGCGGCGCGGGATAGTTGCGTGCGCGCTTTGGCGCTGAGATTCAGCCAGCTCACCACGGTGTGGCTATTGCCCAGGCGCAGCGCCTCGCAGGCCAGCGCCTGGGCGGCGGCCTGATCGCGGGCTGGCAGCAGCAGGATGCCCTGGCGGTTCAGGCCTGCCTTGCGCAGCCAATCCGGAGTCAGGCTCGACGGTGGGGCGATCAATGTCAGCCAGCGCGAGTCGCTCTCTTCACTGAGCTCGCGGAGCATCGGCGCCAGCAGCGTCAGGCATTGACCGGGGAGGCCACGCAGGGCGATTTCACTGAAGGCGCTCTCGTCGGCGGTGGGCTCGTCTTCCATCAGCTCCGGGAGCAGGGGAGCAGTACCGCTTGCCCAGAGTGCTTCCTGGAAGAGCGGGAGTTGCGGCAGGTTCTGCGGCTGCGGGTACTGCATGGATGTCTCCTGTTCAGCGACGGATCACGCCGACGCTCAAGCCTTCGATGACCAGTTCCTGTTCCTTGAGGTCGACCTCGATGGGGGCGAACTCCGGGTTTTCGGCGAGTAGCCAGACCTTGCTGCCTTCACGCTTGAAGCGCTTCACCGTTACCTCTTCACCCAGGCGGGCGACCACGATCTGGCCATTGCGCGCCTCGCGGGTGACGTGCACGGCGAGCAGGTCGCCGTCCATGATGCCGACATCCTTCATGCTCTGGCCGCGTACGCGCAGCAGGTAGTCGGCTGGCGGGTTGAAGAAGGTGGGATTGATCCGGCAGGTGTCGTCGACGTTCTGCTCGGCCAGGATCGGGGCGCCAGCGGCGACGCGGCCGATGATCGGCAGTTCATCGTCATTGGCAGCAGCCTTGGGTTCGAAGCCGGGAATGCGGATGCCGCGGGAGGCGCCCGGGGTCATTTCGATGGCGCCTTTGCGGGCGAGGGCCTTCAGGTGCTCCTCGGCGGCGTTGGGCGACTTGAAGCCGAGTTCCTGGGCGATTTCCGCACGGGTGGGCGGGTAGCCGTTGGCTTCCAGGCAGCGTTTGATGAAGGCGAGGATCTCGGCTTGGCGCGGCGTGAGCTTCAGCATGTCCATACTCTGGCTTTTTATACAGTGACTGGAATTATATACAGTGATGGCGGGCTGGCAATGCTTTTATCGCATGCGGCTGTCAGTGGTACGTTCGTGCATGTAACCTTTGGGCGTTGGCAAGCGTCTTGCTGCTAATAAGGTGTCTCGTCGCATTGCCATGATATTGGTAACAATCCATCGCACTTTGCTTGACAATACAAGACGCTGAAACGTATGTTTCAAACAAGTGTTTGTCAGGCGGAGTAGCCATGGCCCAGTCGGAAACCGTCGAACGCATCCTGGATGCTGCGGAACAGCTGTTCGCGGAGAAAGGCTTCGCCGAAACCTCCCTGCGTCTGATCACCAGCAAGGCGGGTGTGAACCTCGCGGCGGTGAATTATCACTTCGGCTCGAAGAAGGCGCTGATTCAGGCGGTTTTCTCGCGCTTCCTCGGGCCGTTCTGCGCCAGCCTCGAAAAGGAGCTGGATCGCCGCCAGGCCAAGCCCGATGCGCCGCGTGCCACCCTGGAAGAACTGCTGGAACTGCTCGTCGTCCAGGCCATGGCCGTCAAGCCTCGCAGCGGCAATGACCTGTCGATCTTCATGCGCCTGCTGGGGTTGGCGTTCAGCCAGAGCCAGGGGCACCTGCGCAAATACCTTGAAGAAGTCTATGGCAAGGTTTTCCGCCGTTTCATGCTGTTGGTGAATGAGTCGGCCCCGCGCCTGCCGCCGCTGGAGTTGTTCTGGCGCGTGCATTTCATGCTGGGTACCGCAGTGTTCAGCATGTCCGGTATCAAGGCCCTGCGCGCCATGGCCGAGAACGATTTCGGCGTGAATACTTCCATCGAGCAGGTGATGCGTCTGATGGTGCCGTTCCTGGCCGCCGGGATGCGTGCCGACAGTGGCGTCAGTGATCCTTCGCTGGCTGGCGCGCAGCTCAAGCCGCGCAGCAAATCCAGCAGCGCGCCCGCACCCGCCAAGGTTTGAACCTGGGCCCGGCCTTGCGCTGGGCTGCATCGGCCTGATCGGCTACAGTAGCCGGCCATGGCTGATCTCGATCTTCTCCATATTTCCCTTGCTGACCAGATGCTCTACGGCTTTGCCGCGGGGCGTCTTGTCGTGCGCTTCCCTGTATCCAGCGCCGCCAACGGCGCTGGGGAATGCAATGGTTCCGGATGCACGCCGCGCGGCTTGCACCAGGTTCGCGCGCGCGTCGGCGAGGGGCTGCCCAAAGGTGCGGTGCTGAAAGGGCGACGCTGGACCGGCGAGGTCTGGACGGCCGGGCTCCACGATGAGTTTCCCGGCCGCGACTGGATCCTTTCGCGCATCCTCTGGCTCAGCGGCTGTGAGCGGGGCCGCAACCGGATGGGTGAGGTCGATACCTTCCGCCGCTACATCTACCTGCACGGAACGCCGGACTGCGAGCCCATGGGCACGCCGCTGTCCCACGGATGTATCCGTCTGCGCAACGACGACCTGCTGGAACTCTTTCCCAGAGTTCCCCTCCATTGCCGGGTCCGAATCGAAGAAGCCGCCTGCCCCGAGTGGCGCGTGGCGCAATTGAATTGAAAGGAATGTACATGCAAGGCTCACTGATGCTCGACATCGGCGGCACCTGGCTCACTGCCGAGGACCGCCAGATCCTGCGCCAGCCGGAAGTCGGCGGCCTGATCATATTCGCCCGCAACATCGAGTCGCCGCGCCAGGTGCGCGAGCTGATGGCCGCCATCCGCGCGGTGCGCCCCGACCTGCTGCTCGCGGTGGATCAGGAGGGGGGCCGGGTGCAGCGCCTGCGCCAGGGATTCCTGCGTCTGCCAGCAATGCGTGCCATCGCCGATAACCCCAACGCCGAACGACTGGCTGAGCAGTGCGGCTGGTTGATGGCGACCGAGGTGCTGGCGGTGGGGCTCGACCTGAGCTTCGCTCCGGTGCTGGATCTGGACCACCAGCGCAGCGCCGTGGTCGGCAGCCGCGCCTTCGAAGGCAATCCCGAGCGTGCCGTTGCGTTGGCTGGAGCGTTCATCCGTGGCATGCGCGCCGCCGGCATGGCCTCTACCGGCAAGCATTTCCCTGGCCATGGCTGGGCGGAAGTCGACTCCCATGTGGGGATCCCCGAGGACGAGCGCACGCTGGAGCAGATTCGCGCCGTCGACCTGGTGCCATTCCAGCGTCTTTCCGGCGAGCTGGATGCGCTGATGCCGGCACACGTGATCTACCCGCAGGTCGATCCGAATCCGGCCGGCTTCTCCCGACGCTGGCTGCAGGACATTCTGCGTGGCGAACTGGGCTTCGACGGGGTGATCTTCAGTGATGACCTGTCCATGGCTGGCGCCCATGTGGTCGGCGATGCCGCCAACCGCATCGAGGCTGCGCTGAGCGCAGGCTGCGATATGGGGCTGGTGTGCAATGACCGCGCCTCCGCCGAGCTGGCCCTGAGCGCCCTGCAACGCCTGAGGGTCACCGCGCCGCAGCGCCTTGAGCGCATGCGTGCCAAAGCCTGGCCGGGCATCGAATACAAGCAGCTGCCGCGCTGGCAACAAGCCGTGGGTGAGCTGCGTGCCGCACAACTGATCGACTGATAGCGATCTGCTGCGCGTCGGCATAACTGCGTTGGAAGGCTGGATCAGACTGCTCATTGACCTGAAGTCAACTCCGCGTCCAATCCATCCTTCCGCCTTGTTCTGCTCTAGCTCGCGCGATCGCAGGGATAATTTGAGGATAGAAGCATGACTGTCTACGCCATCATCGGCGGTACCGGTCTGACCCAGCTGGAAGGGTTGACCCTGAAGGACGCCATCGAACTGGACACCCCTTACGGCTCGCCCTCGGCGGCCATCCAGCGCGGCGAATTTGCCGGGCGCGAGGTGCTGTTCCTCGCCCGTCATGGTCATCCGCATCGCTTCCCGCCGCACCAGGTGAACTACCGTGCCAACCTCTGGGCGCTGCAGCAGGCCGGTGCCGAAGCCATCCTGGCAGTGAACGCCGTGGGCGGCATTCACGCCGCCATGGGCAGTGGTCACCTGTGTGTGCCGCACCAGATCGTCGATTACACCTGGGGGCGCGAACACACCTATTTTGCCGGCGACATCGAGCATGTCACGCACATCGATTTCAGCCATCCCTACGACGAGCCGCTGCGCCTCAAGCTGATCGCCGCCCTGCAGGCGTTGGGCTATGCGTACAGCAGCCATGGCGTGTATGCCGCGACCCAGGGCCCGCGCCTGGAGACCGTGGCAGAAGTCGCCAAGCTGGAGCGCGACGGTTGCGACATCATCGGCATGACCGGCATGCCCGAGGCGGCGCTGGCCCGTGAGCTGGACCTGCCATACGCGTGCCTGTCCTTGGTGGTCAACCCGGCGGCAGGCAAGTCCAGCGGCATCATCACCATGGCCGAGATCGAGCAGGCGCTTCACGAAGGCATCGGCAAGGTGCGTGAGGTGCTCGGGCGCGTGCTGGTGAGCTGAGCCAATACTGTAGGAGCGAGGGGGACGCCTAGTTCTTGCTCACGAACCGCTTGGCACCGCGCCTAGCGGGTTCGCGAGCAAGCTCGCTCCTACGAAGAGCAAAGTAAAAAGCCCGGCGAATGCCGGGCTTTTTTGTTATTGCGCGGGCTGTGCCGGCGGCGGGGCGTCGAAGCCGCCGTCCGCCGGAGCGGCCGGCGCGGGCTGCTGCGGTGCGTCAGGGCCGGTCGGCGCCTCGTCTTCCATGCCGGGCGGCGGGGCGGAGGCGGGTTTGGCATTGAGCGGGGTGACCTTGATCAACATGCCCAGGCTGGGGTGATCGAGGTAGGTCAGCACGCTGTTCTTCAGGCTGGCTTCCTGGACCATGTGCTGGCTGGCGGCGAGCAGGCCGTCCTGGCCGAACTGGTTGATCCAGAAGTCGGTCTGGGTGTTCACGAAGCGCTGTTGGCTGAGGGTGACGGTGCCTTCCACCGGGAAGTGGCCGTCACGCTGGGCGCCCTCGGTCAGGGAAACCTTCACCGGGTTGGCATCGATCTCCTGGCGCCAGGCCTTGTGCATCAGCACCTGGAAGCCTTCGTTCTGCTTGAGCTTGGCGACCTGGGCGTCCATCGCTGTGGGCCGCGAGCTATCCGGGCCAGGCGGTTGCGCGGCCTTGGCCCAGTCATCCGGGGCAGGGCGACTGGCGAGCACGACGTCGCCGGACTGCTGGAAGAGGATCAGCTCTACCTGGTAAGGCTCGGCAAAGGCCGCCGGAGACAGCAGTGCCAGCGACAGCAGCAGGGGTTGGAACAGGCGCATTGCACGGAATCCTTAGTGAGTCTGTGGCGTGAGGCGCTCGAGCAGCGCCTCCAGCGTGTTGAAGCGTTCTTCCGGGCGCTCCATCGGCACCTGGAACTTGAAGAGGGTGGCCCCTTCGAATTTGTACCGATTGGGCTGGCTCTGGATCATCTTGATCAGCACCAGCGGGTCGACGCAGGTATCGGCGGCGAATTCTACCCGGCCTCCCTGGGGGCCGGCATCTACCTTGACGATCCCGAGCTTTTCCGCCTGCAGTTTCAGCAAAGTCAGACGGATAAGGTTCTTCGCCGGCTCCGGCAGCAGGCCGAAACGGTCGATCATTTCCACCTGCAGCTCGCGCAGGCCGTCTTCGTCGGCGGCGTTGGCGATACGCTTGTAGAGGATCAGGCGGGCGTGGACGTCCGGCAGGTAGTCTTCCGGGATCAGCGCCGGCACGCGCAGGTTGATGTCCGGGCCGCCGCCCAGCGGCTGTTCCAGGTTCGGCTGCTCGCCCTTGCGGATGGCCTTTACGGCGCGCTCGAGCATTTCCATATAGAGCGTGAAGCCCACGGCCTGGATCTGCCCGCTCTGACCATCGCCGAGCAGTTCGCCGGCGCCGCGGATTTCCAGGTCATGGGTGGCCAGCACGAAGCCGGCGCCAAGGTCCTGGGCGTTGGCGATGGCTTCCAGGCGCTTTTCGGCGTCCGGGGTCATCTGCTTGCGCGGCGGGGTCAGCAGGTAGGCGTAGGCCTGGTGGTGGCTGCGGCCGACGCGCCCGCGCAGCTGGTGCAGCTGGGCCAGGCCGAACTTGTCGGCGCGCTCGATGAGGATGGTGTTGGCACTGGGCACGTCGATGCCGGTCTCGATGATGGTCGAGGCCACCAGCACGTTGAAGCGCTTGTGGTAGAAGTCGCTCATCACCCGTTCCAGGTCGCGCTCGTTCATCTGCCCGTGGCCGATGCCGATACGCGCTTCGGGAACCAGCTCCGCGAGGTCGCGGGCGCACTTCTCGATGGTCTTCACTTCGTTGTGCAGGAAGTACACCTGGCCGCCGCGCAGCAGTTCGCGCAGCAGGGCTTCCTTGATCACCGACTTCTGCTCTTCCATGACGAAGGTGCGCACGGACAACCGGCGCGCCGGTGGCGTGGCGATGATCGACAGGTCGCGCATGCCGGCCACGGCCATGTTCAGGGTGCGCGGGATCGGCGTGGCGGTAAGGGTGAGAATGTCCACCTCGCTGCGCAGGGCCTTGAGCTGCTCCTTCTGCCGTACTCCGAAGCGGTGTTCCTCGTCGATGATCACCAGGCCGAGGTTCTTGAACTTGACGTCGTCCTGCAGAAGCTTGTGGGTGCCGATGACGATGTCGACCTTGCCCTCGGCGAGCTGACCCACGGCGCCTTCGACTTCCTTGGCAGACTTGAAGCGGCTCATCACCTCGACCGTCACCGGCCAGTCGGCGAAGCGGTCGCGGAAGCTGTTGTAGTGCTGCTGGGCGAGGAGGGTGGTGGGCACCAGCACGGCGACCTGCTTGCCGCTGTGCACCGCGACGAAGGCCGCGCGCATGGCTACTTCGGTCTTGCCGAAGCCCACGTCGCCGCAGACCAGACGGTCCATCGGCTTTTCCGAGAGCATGTCGGCGACCACTGCTTCGATGGCGGTCTGCTGGTCCGGGGTTTCCTCGAAGGGGAAGCCGGCGGAGAAGGTGGCGTAGTCGACCTGCGGGTCCTTGAACGCGTAGCCCTTGCGCGCGGCCCGGCGAGCGTAGATGTCGAGCAGTTCGGCGGCGACGTCGCGGACCTGTTCGGCGGCCTTGCGCTTGGCCTTCTGCCAGGTCTCCGAGCCCAGCTTGTGCAGGGGCGCCAGGGCATCGTCGCTGCCGGTGTAGCGGGCGATCAGGTGCAGGTTGGCCACTGGCACGTAGAGCTTGGCTTCGTCGGCGTACTGCAGCGCGAGGAATTCGGCGTTCTGGCCGTCGATCTCCAGGGTGATCAGGCCCATGTAGCGGCCGACGCCGTGGTCGATGTGCACCACCGGCGCGCCTTCACGCAGCTCAGTGAGATTCTTGATGACGTTCTCGCCACCGTCGCGGGTCTTCTCGCGACGCCGGCGCTGCATGACGCGCTGGCCGAACAGCGGGCTCTCGGCCACCAGGGCGATGCCCGGCTGGCCCTGGTCGGCGTCCAGCAGCAGGCCTTCGTCCATCGGTGCGATGGTGATCGCCAGGCGGTCCTTGTGCGCCAGGAAGCCCGGCCAGCCTTCGACCTCGACCGGGCGCAGCTTCAGCCGCGCCAGCAGTTCCAGCAGCACCTCGCGGCGACCGGCAGATTCGGCGGTGAAGAGGATGCGCCCGTCGAACTGTTCGATGAATTGACGCAGGCGTGCCAGCGGCTCGCTGGCCTTGGCCTCGATGGCCAGCTCCGGCAGCGACTCGGCAGGGAAGCGCTCGCGGCCCACGCCGGTCTCGATCGGCTCGGGGCTGACCACCACGCGCGGCCAGTTCTTCAGGCGAGCGAAGCAGTCTTCCACCGGCAGGAACACTTCCGCGGGCGGCAACAGCGGGCGCTCCGGGTCGTAGCGACGGTCTTCGTAGCGGTTGCGCACGTCGGTCCAGAACTGCTCGGCGGCGGTTTCGATGCCCGGCAGGGAGAACACCTGGGTGTCCTGTGGCAGGTAGTCGAACAGCGTCGATGTCTCGCCATCTTCGAAGAACAGCGGGATGTAGTACTCGATGCCGGCAGGTGTCAGGCCGCTGGCCAGGTCCTGGTAGATCGGGCAACGGCGGTAGTCGACGTCGAAGCGCTCGCGGAAGCGGCCGCGGAAGCCGGTCACCGCTTCCTTGCGCAGCGGGAACTCGCGCGCCGGCAGCAGACGAATGCTCTCCACCTTGTCGATGGAGCGCTGGGTTTCCGGATCGAAGGTACGAAGCGTCTCGATTTCGTCGTCGAACAGGTCGATCCGGTAGGGCAGTTCGCTGCCCATGGGGAACAGGTCGATCAGCGCGCCGCGCACGGCGAACTCGCCGTGTTCGTAGACGGTATCCACACAGCGATAGCCGGCGGCCTCGAAGCGGCTGCGCATCTGCTCGACGTCGAGCTTCTGGCCAACGTCCAGCACCAGGCTGCTGCCAAGCAGGAACTTGGCCGGCGCCAGGCGGTGCAGGGCGGTGGTGATGGGCACCACCAGCACGCCGCGGCGCAGTTCGGGTAGCTGATAAAGGGCAGCGACGCGCTGGGAGATGATGTCCTGGTGCGGCGAGAAGACGTCGTAGGGCAGGGTTTCCCAGTCCGGCAGTTGCAGCACTGGCAGGTCCGGCGCGAAGAAGCGCAGCTCCTGCTCCAGGCGCTCGGCGCTCTGGCTGTCGGCGGTCAGCAACAGGGTGAAACGTTTGGCTGGGCCGGCCGCTTCTGCAATGGCCAGGCTCAGGGCGGCCCCGGGGAGGTTGCCCCAGGATTGCTTGCCGGCAGCAGTCGGCAATGTAGGAATGCGCAATACGGACACGGGCAGTCGTGGCTCCGGTCGAGGAATTTGACCGGCCGGATTGTAACTATCCCGATTGACGGATGTCAGTCATGCGACGGTCGCGGATTGCCGGAGAAGGTTCACACCGTCATAATGTAGCCCCTTTTTTCTTCTCCTACATGTGGAAGGTATTGCCCGTGACCCAGAAGCCCGACCAGTGTCTCGGTGAGTGGATCGATCGTGAAGCCCTCGCGGAAGCCATGATTCCGCTGATCGGCCAACTCTACCGTAACAACAACGTGGTGACCTCGATCTACGGCCGTGGCCTGATCAACCGTTCGGTGATCGCGATTCTCAAAGCGCACCGTTTCGCCCGTCACCGCCTGGCCGAAGAAGGCGGGCTGTCGGTTCACGACACTTTCCCGATCCTCAAGGCGATGAGCGAGCTCAAGCTGGGCGCCGCTTCCGTCGACCTGGGCAAGATGGTCGCCAAGTTCAAGAGCGAAGGTAACGGTCGCAGCATCGAGCAGTTCACCAAGGACGAGCTGGCTGACGTGGTCGGCAAGCAGAATGGCGGCGCCCGCGAAGGCACCGACGTCGTCCTGTACGGCTTCGGTCGTATCGGCCGCCTGCTCGCGCGCATCCTCATCGAGAAGACCGGTGGTGGCGACGGCCTGCGCCTGCGCGCCATCGTCGTCCGCAAGGGCGCCGAGAACGACCTGGTCAAGCGCGCCAGCCTGCTGCGCCGTGACTCCGTGCATGGCCCGTTCGATGGCACCATCACCATCGACGAGGAGCACAACACCATCACTGCCAACGGCAACCTGATCCAGGTGATCTACTCCAACGACCCGGCGTCGATCGACTACACCCAGTACGGCATCAAGAAAGCCCTGCTGGTCGACAACACCGGCAAGTGGCGTGACGCCGAAGGCCTGGGCCAGCACCTGAAGTGCCCGGGTATCGACCGCGTGATCCTCACCGCTCCGGGCAAGGGCGCGCTGAAGAACGTCGTGCACGGCATCAACCACGGCGACATCACCGCTGACGACAAGATCGTTTCCGCTGCATCCTGCACCACCAACGCCATCGTGCCGGTGCTGAAGGCTGTCAACGACCAGTACGGCATCGTCAACGGCCACGTCGAAACCGTTCACTCGTTCACCAACGACCAGAACCTGATCGACAACTTCCACAAGGGCAGCCGTCGTGGCCGTGCCGCGCCGCTGAACATGGTGATCACCGAGACTGGCGCCGCTACCGCTGCCGCCAAGGCTCTGCCGGTTCTGAAAGGCAAGCTGACCGGCAACGCCATTCGCGTTCCGACGCCGAACGTGTCCATGGCCATCCTCAACCTGAACCTGGAAAAGGCCACCACCCGCGAAGAGATCAACGAGTACCTGCGCCAGATGGCCATGCACTCGGACCTGCAGAAGCAGATCGATTTCGTTTCCTCGCAGGAAGTGGTTTCCACCGACTTCGTCGGCTCCCGCCATGCGGGCGTCGTCGATGCCGAGGCGACCATTGCCAACGACAACCGCGTTGTCCTCTATGTGTGGTACGACAACGAATTCGGCTACAGCTGCCAGGTCGTCCGCGTGATGGAAGACATGGCTGGTGTGAACCCGCCGGCTTTCCCGCGCTGATCCAGGCGGTCTAGATAAACGGGAGCTCTCGGGCTCCCGTTTTTCGTTACTGGCTCCACCATAAACATCAATAAAACCTGCCAATTCCTGAACCTGGAAAGACTTCAAATGGATGGACAACATCTGCATGAAGGCGAGCTGAAGCGCGGTTTGAAGAACCGCCACATCCAGCTGATCGCCCTCGGCGGCGCCATCGGTACCGGCCTGTTCCTGGGCTCTGCCGGCGTCCTGCAATCTGCCGGCCCGTCGATGATCCTCGGCTATGCCATCGGCGGCTTCATTGCCTTCCTGATCATGCGCCAGCTCGGCGAGATGATCGTCGAGGAACCTGTGGCCGGTTCTTTCAGCCACTTCGCGCACAAGTACTGGGGCGGCTTTGCCGGCTTCATGTCTGGCTGGAACTACTGGGTGCTGTACATCCTGGTCGGCATGTCGGAGCTGACGGCGGTCGGCAAGTACATCCAGTTCTGGTGGCCGGACTTCCCGACCTGGGCGACGGCGGCAGTGTTCTTCGTGCTGATCAACGCCATCAACCTGTTCAACGTGAAGGCCTTCGGCGAGACCGAGTTCTGGTTCGCGATCATCAAGGTCGTCGCCATCATCGGCATGATTCTGCTTGGCGTCTGGCTGCTGGTCAGCGGCACCGGCGGCCCGCAGGCCTCGGTGAGCAACCTGTGGACCCACGGCGGCTTCTTCCCCAATGGCTGGAAGGGGCTGGTGATGGTCCTGGCGATCATCATGTTCTCCTTTGGTGGCCTGGAGCTGGTCGGTATCACTGCCGCCGAAGCCTCCGAGCCGAAGAAGGTGATCCCCAAGGCGATCAACCAGGTCATCTACCGGATCCTGATCTTCTACATTGGCGCCCTGGCCGTGCTGCTTTCGCTGTACCCCTGGGATGCCCTGCTGCAGAGCATCAACAGCGCCGGCGACCCCTACAGCGGCAGCCCGTTCGTGAAGGTCTTCTCGCTGCTGGGCAGCGAGTACGCCGCCAACATCCTCAACTTCGTGGTGCTCACTGCCGCGCTGTCGGTCTACAACAGCTGCGTGTACTGCAACAGCCGCATGCTCTACGGCCTGGCCGAGCAGGGCGACGCCCCGCGCGCCTTCGCCAAGGTCGATAGTCGTGGCGTACCGCTGCTGGCCATCGGCGTTTCGGCCTTCATCACCCTGGCCTGCGTGGTGGTCAACTACGTGATCCCGCACCAGGCGCTGGAGCTGCTGATGTCCCTGGTGGTCGCCGCCCTGGTGATCAACTGGGCGATGATCAGCCTGGCCCACATGAAGTTCCGCAAGGCCATGGTCGCCAAGGGCGTGCAGCCATTCTTCCGCGCGCTGTGGTACCCCTTCGGCAACTGGCTGTGCCTGGCCTTCGTGGTGTTCATCCTGGGCATCATGCTGCAGATCCCGGGCATCGACGTGTCGGTGTATGCGATCCCGGTGTGGGTCGTACTGATGGCTGTGTGCTATTTCGTCTTCAAGCGCAAGCCCCCGGTCAAGGCTGACGCCTGAACCGGTTGAGAAACGGGAGCTTCGGCTCCCGTTTTCTTTTGGTAATGCACCTTTGCCGCAGCGGAAACAGTGCGGCCAAACGCTTGCGGTAGAATGCCCGGCGCCGGGTGGATGATGGACGGCAGGAGGTGCCGAGTGGTGCGTGGAGGCTGGCTGTTGATGGTGCTGGTGACTGTCCTGGCGGGGTGCGGGCAGTCGGTCGAACGCTTTGGCGGCCCGACCATGGGCAGCAGCTACACGGTGCAGTACGTGACCACGGGCAAGGCGCCGGACACCGCAAGGCTCAAGGCCGAGGTCGACGCGATTCTGGAGAGGCTGGACGAGCAGTTCTCCACCTATCGCGACGACTCCCTGATTTCGCGCTTCAACGCCCGCCCGGCCGGCAGTTGCATGGCCATGCCGGCGGACATGCGCAAGCTCTGGAGTTACGGCGAGCAGCTTGCGCAGCAGAGCGGCGGCGCCTTCGACCTCACCGTCGAGCCGCTGATGAACCTCTGGGGATTCGGCCCGCAGTCGCGCAGTGAAAAGGTTCCGGACGCCTCGGCGCTGGCGCGCGAACGTGCCCGGGTTGGCCATCAGCATGTGCGCCTGGAAGGCGATCAGCTGTGCAAGGACGTCGATGCGCAGCTGGACTTCGACAGCATCGTTGCCGGCTATGCGGTGGATCAGGTGAGCGCGCGCCTGGCCGAGCTGGGTCTGACCGACTACCTGGTGGAAATCACCGGGGAGCTCAAGGCTGTGGGGCACAAGCCCGACGGCACGCCCTGGCGCATCGCCCTGGAAGTTCCCAGCAGCGAGCGCGAGCGGCAAGTGGAGCGTTCGGTGGCGCTGGATGGCATCGGCCTGTCCACCTCCGGCGACTACCGCAATTATTTCGAAGAGGGTGGGCAGCGCTATTCGCACACCTTCGACCCGCGCACCGGCACGCCAGTCCGGCATGCGCTGGCGGCAGTCACCGTAGCGGATGCGCAGGCCCTGCACGCGGATGGCCTGTCGACCCTGCTGATGGTACTGGGGCCGGAGGAGGGCTATACCTTTGCCGAGCGCAACGGTCTGGCGGCTTTCTTCATCGTGCGCCAGGGCGAGGGCTTCGTGACCCGCGCGACGACGCGCTTCGAGGCGCTGTTCCCGTCGCCTGAATGAAAGCTCCGCCGGGCATGATGGCGGTCCGCCGGGAGGATGAAGGCATGTAGTGGCGGCAAAATTCGCCTACCTGCCGACCAACCGCTAATGTGCAGCCTTTTGCCGCAGGGCTAAGCTGCGCCAATGATTTCGATCCGCCTCGGCGCATGTGGTGCCGGGGCTTCGCCGGGAGCGCCAAGCGGGCGCCCCGGCCTGTTCTGAAGGAGTACGCATGGCTGTCTACAACTACGACGTGGTGATTCTCGGCACGGGCCCGGCAGGCGAGGGGGCGGCAATGAACGCTTCCAAGTACGGGCGCAAGCTGGCGGTGGTGGACAGCCGTCGCGTGGTCGGCGGCAACTGCACGCACCTGGGCACCATCCCGTCCAAGGCGCTGCGTCACTCGGTGAAGCAGATCATCGAGTTCAACACCAACCCGATGTTCCGCCAGATCGGCGAGCCGCGCTGGTTCTCCTTCCCGGACGTGCTGAAAAGCGCCGAGAAGGTCATCTCCAAGCAGGTGTCCTCGCGCACCGGCTACTACGCGCGCAACCGCATCGACATGTTCAACGGCACCGCCAGCTTCGTCGACGAGCGCACCGTTGAGGTCGTGACTCCCAGCGGCGCCGTGGAGCGCCTGGTGGCCGACCAGTTCGTCATCGCTACCGGCTCGCGCCCGTATCGTCCGTCGGACATCAACTTCAACCACCCGCGCGTCTATGACAGCGACACCATTCTGTCGCTGAGCCACACCCCGCGTCGCCTGATCATCTACGGAGCCGGCGTGATCGGCTGCGAGTACGCCTCGATCTTCAGTGGCCTGGGCGTGCTGGTGGACCTGGTCGACACCCGCGACCAACTGCTGAGCTTCCTCGACGACGAAATCTCCGATGCTCTGAGCTATCACCTGCGCAACAACAACGTGCTGATCCGTCACAACGAGGAATACGAGCGCGTGGAAGGCCTGGACAACGGGGTGATCCTGCACCTGAAGTCGGGCAAGAAGATCAAGGCGGATGCCCTGCTCTGGTGCAACGGTCGTACCGGCAACACCGACCGCCTGGGCCTGGAGAACATCGGCATCAAGGTCAACAGCCGTGGCCAGATCGAGACGGACGAGAACTACCGCACCTCCGTGTCGAACATCTACGCCGCCGGCGACGTGATCGGCTGGCCGAGCCTGGCCAGTGCCGCCTACGACCAGGGTCGCTCGGCTGCCGGCAACATCGTCGAGCATGATGGCTGGCGCTTCGTCAACGACGTGCCGACCGGCATCTACACCATTCCGGAGATCAGCTCGATCGGCAAGAACGAGAGCGAACTGACCGCGGCGAAGATTCCCTACGAAGTGGGCAAGGCCTTCTTCAAGGGCATGGCCCGCGCGCAGATCTCCAACGAGCCGGTGGGCATGCTGAAGATTCTCTTCCACCGCGAGACCCTGGAAATCCTCGGTGTACATTGCTTCGGCGACCAGGCCTCGGAGATCGTCCACATCGGTCAGGCGATCATGAACCAGCCCGGTGAGCTGAACACGCTGAAGTACTTCGTCAACACCACCTTCAACTATCCGACCATGGCCGAAGCCTACCGCGTAGCGGCGTTCGACGGCCTGAACCGGATTTTTTGAAATACCCCGACCGGCGGCCTGAGCCGGTCGGGGGGAACCTGCTCAGCGATTCCCGATCGTGGCAGTGGCCAAACCGGGAAAGTCTGTGATCAGGCTATCCACGCCAAAATCGGCGAGCCGGCGCATCAGGGCCGGCTCGTTGACCGTCCACACCGACACATGCAGCCCCTGCTTCTGCGCTTTCAGCAAGCGCTCCGGGGTGCACAGCATCCAGTTCAGCGCCAGCAGATCACAGCCGTAGTGCGCGGCGACCTTCAACGGGTCGAGCCAGGCGTACTCGGCTACCAGTCCGCGTGACAGGTCCGGCGCCAGCTCTTCCAGGGCGCGCAATACCGTGCGCGAGCTCGAGGTGACGGTGATGCGGTCGCGCAGGCCGAAGCGGCCCACCAACTGGTGAATCGCCTGCACGGTGCGGCCAGCACGATCCTTCGACGCGCTTTTCACTTCCAGCTGCCAGTGCTCGAACTCGCAGCGCTCGAACAGCTCTGCCAGGCGGGGGATAGGGCAGGGGCGCAACCAGCCCGGGCCGCCTTCGCGGGCGTCCATGCTCACCAGGTCGTCCGCCAGTTGCTCGGAAACCTTGCCGCGGCGGCCGGTGGTGCGCTTGAGCGTCGGGTCGTGGATCACCATCAGCTCGCCGTCGCGGGACAGGTGCAGGTCCAGTTCGCAGCGCTTCACGCCGTGTTCCAGGCAGCGCAGGAAGCTGTTCAGGGTATTTTCCGGTGCTTCGCCTTTGGCGCCGCGATGGCCATAGATCAGAGTCACTGAGGCTCCTTGGGAGTCTGGGGTGAAAGGTCCTTGATGTAATGCGAGCGGTGCTGGCGGACGGCATCGACCACCACTCCGCTTTCGAAATAGACGCTGAATTCGCGGTAGTCCCAGCGCGAGATGGGCGGCTTGCCCACTGCTGGGTGTTCCTCGTCCGGCAAGCCGAAGCGTTCCAGCACGGCCTTCTGGCTCTCGCCACGGGTCGGCAGCACGATGTGCGGGTCACCCTGGGCGCCCACCGGTATTTCGATGGTATCCGCCAGCAGTGGCAGCGGGGTGACAAGGCTCAACAGGAGCAACAGGTGGCGCATGGTTTTCCCTGGGTTCATTCTTCGCGGGCCTTGGCCTGCCGGCGTTCCAGTGCCTGGCGCTGCAGGATATGACGGGCCAGCAACTGGCGCTGGGCGTCGCCAAGCATCTCGAATTCGGTGCCGATCTCGTAGCCGCCCTCGGGTTGTTGTGCGCAGTGGGTGACCTTGGCGCGCAGCAGCAGGCCCAACCCCTGCGGCAGCAGGACGATCTTGAGGGCTAGCAACTGGTCCACGGGCAGCGGCTGCCCATCGCGGAAGTTGATGCCGCCTTCGGACAGCGTCACCTGGCGCGCCGGACCGATCTCGCTGAGCAGGCTCTGGGTCAGGGCCTGGGCGATCAGGTCGATGCGCTTGTTCATCACCTTCAGGTAACTGGCCAGTGGGCGATCGCGCTCGTTGATATGGCGCAGCAGGTGCTGCGACTCGAAGTCGGTCAGGTGCAGGTCGCTGAGCAGATTGAACAGCGCGGAATCATCCTGAAGCACTTCTTGCGACTGGATTTCGTCCTCGCGCAGCGGGCGAAATTCCAATGCGAGCGTGTCTTCAATACGATAGTATTCGCGGCGGTCATCCGCGTCTGGAGTGGACATGGCGAACCCACGGCGGCAGTGATGGTCTGAGTGTAAAGCCGCCTGCCGAGCCTCGCCACACGGAAGTCGCACGCCAGATGGAACTGACGCCCGACGCACTCTTCACCTTCTCATTCGGCCACACATGTTCAGACCCCTTTCCGTCTACATCGGAACGCGCTACACACGCGCCAAACGCCGCAGCCACTTCGTTTCCTTCATCTCGCTCACTTCCATGATCGGCCTCGCGCTGGGCGTGGTGGTGATGATCGTGGTGCTTTCGGTGATGAACGGCTTCGACCACGAGATGCGCACCCGCGTGCTGGGCATGGTGCCCCACGCCACGGTCGAGTCCTACCAGCCCATCTCCGACTGGCAAGGCATCGCCGGGCAGATCAAGACCCAGCACCCGAATGTGCTGGAGGTCGCCCCCTTCATCCAGATGCAGGGCCTGCTCAGTGCCGGCGGCACGGTGCAGAAAGTGCTGATCAACGCCGTCGACCCGAACGAGGAGAGCAAGGTTTCGATCATCGACCAGTTCTTCCAGGAAGGTTCGCTGCAGAGCCTCAAGCCCGGCGAGTTCGGCATCCTGATCGGTGACAAGGCGGCGAAGAACCTCGGTGTGAAGCTGGGCGACAAGGTCACCTTCATCGCTCCGGAAGTCTCGGTCACCCCGGCCGGCATGTTCCCGCGCATGAAGCGCTTCACCGTGGTTGGCACCTTCCACGTTGGCGCCGGTGAGCTGGACGGCTACGTCGCCATGGTCCACATCGACGACGCCGCGCGCATGCGCCGCCTCAAGGAAGGCCAGGTCGAAGGCCTGCGCCTGAAGCTCGACGACCTGTTCCAGGCGCCGCGCACCGCCTGGGAAATCGCCCGGACGCTGAAGGGCAACGACTACTTCGCCCGCGACTGGACGCGCAGCCACGGCAACCTGTACCAGGCGATCCGCATGGAGAAATCCATGATCGGCCTGTTGCTGCTGCTGATCGTTGCGGTCGCCGCGTTCAACATCATTTCCACGCTGGTCATGGTCGTCACCGACAAGAAGGCCGACATCGCCATCCTGCGCACCCTGGGCGCCACGCCGGGGCAGATCATGGCGACCTTCATGGTCCAGGGTACGGTGATCGGCGTGATCGGTACCTTCATTGGCGGCGTGCTGGGCATCCTCGCGGCGCTCAACGTCAGCTCCGCCATCGCCCTGCTGGAGCGCCTGCTGGGCCACAAGTTCCTCAACGCGGACGTCTACTTCATCGATTACCTGCCTTCGCAACTGATGAGCGAGGACGTGATCCTGGTGTGCAGCGCCGCGCTGATCCTGAGTTTCTTCGCCACCCTGTATCCGGCCTGGCGTGCGGCCCGCACCCAGCCCGCGGAGGCCCTGCGTTATGAGTAAGTCGACCCCCAACGACCAGGCCGTCCTGAGCTGCCGCGACCTGGGCAAGCGCTACGAGGAAGGCCCGCAGTCGGTCGAAGTGCTTTCCGGCGTGCAGCTTGAGCTGCTGCCTGGCGAGCGCGTCGCCATCGTCGGCAGCTCCGGCTCGGGCAAGAGTACTCTGCTGAACATGCTTGGCGGTCTGGATACACCCAGTACCGGCAGTGTCTGGCTGGCTGGCGAGCAACTGTCGGCGTTGAACGAGAAGCAGCGCGGCCTGCTGCGCAATCGTGCTCTGGGCTTTGTCTACCAGTTCCATCACCTGCTGCCGGAGTTCACCGCGCTGGAGAACGTCTGCATGCCGCTGCTGATCGGCAAGACGCCGATCCCCGAAGCACGTCAGCGCGCCACCGCGCTGCTGGAGCGCGTGGGCCTGGGCCATCGCCTGAGCCACAAGCCGTCGGAGCTGTCCGGCGGCGAGCGCCAGCGCGTGGCCATCGCCCGGGCGCTGGTGAATACGCCCAAGCTGGTGCTGCTCGACGAGCCCACCGGCAACCTCGACCAGCACACTGCCCACGGTATCCAGGAATTGATGCTGGAACTGTCGCAGTCGCTGCGCACCGCCTTCCTGGTGGTGACCCACGACACCCACCTCGCCCAGCAGATGGACCGTGTGCTGCGCCTGGAGGAGGGTCGGCTGGTCGCCGCCTGAGGGATACCGGAATGTTCAGACCCCTGTCCGTCTTCATCGGCACCCGCTACACCCGGGCCAAGCGACGCAATCACTACATCTCGTTCATCTCCCTGACCTCGATGATCGGCCTCGCCCTGGGCGTGCTGGCGATGATCGTGGTGCTCTCGGTGATGAATGGCTTCCAGAAGGAAATGCGCTCGCGCATCCTCGGCATGGTCCCCCACGCCGTGCTGCAGCAGGCCAGCGGTCCGCTGGACGACTGGCAGCACGTGGCCGAAGTGGCGAAGCAGAACCCGAAGATCGTCGGCGCGGTGCCCTATACCGAAGTCGACGGCATGCTCTCCTATAAAGGAATGATGCAGCCCATCGAGGTGGATGGCGTTGATCCGGCGCTGGAAACCCAGGTGTCGATCATCGGCCAGCACATGGTTCGCGGCAGCCTTGATGACCTCAAGGCCACCGAGTTCGGCGTGGTCATCGGCGAGATCACCGCGCGGCGCTTCCACGTCAACGTCGGCGATAGCCTCCTGCTGATCGTCCCCGAGCCGAGCACCGCGCCCGGCGGCATCACCCCGCGCATGCAGCGCCTGAACGTGGTCGGCATCTTCAAGGTCGGCGCCGAGCTGGACAGCACCTTGGCGTTGATCCACGTGGACGACGCCGCCAGTCTGCTGCGCTGGCAGCCGGGCCAGGTGCAGAGCGTGCGCATCGCCCTGAAAGACCTGTTCCAGGCACCGGAAGTCGGCGCATCCATCGCCAAGCAGTTGGGCGAGGGCTACCGTTCGGTGGACTGGACCCACACCCAGGGCAGCCTGTTCAGCGCGATGAAGATGGAAAAGACCATGATCGGCTTGCTGCTATTGCTGATCGTCGCGGTCGCTGCCTTCAACATCATCGCCACGCTGATCATGGTGGTGGCCGACAAGCGCGCGGATATCGCCATCCTGCGCACCCTGGGCGCCACGCCGAAGCAGATCATGGCGATCTTCATGGTGCAGGGCACGGTGATCGGCCTGATCGGCACCGTCATCGGCTGCGTGCTGGGCGTACTGGCGGCCTACAACGTTACCGCTATCGTCTCGACCCTGGAGCGCATTGCCGGCACCCATGTGTTCAACTCGGACATCTACTTCATCAATTACCTGCCGTCCGACCCGCAGATCAGCGATATCGTCCTGATCTGCGTCGCGGCGCTGTCGATGAGCTTCCTCGCCACGCTGTACCCGGCCTGGCGCGCGGCCTCGACCCAGCCGGCGGAATCGCTGCGCTACGAGTGATTCACCAGCCCATGAAAAAGCCGCCCCTCGGGGCGGCTTTTTTGTATCTGCAATCGAGGGCTGGGTTTTTGTGTAGGAGCGGACTCCGTCCGCGATGGGTTGGACTCGCTCCCAGGCTGGCCGGAGCGGTGGTGAAGCAATCGCGGACGGAGCCCGCTCCTACGCTGGTACCTTCAAATTCCGTCCTGGAGGTTGCGCAGCGCCCGGCGCCGCCGCCAGCTGCGGCCGATCCACCAGCGCCAGTACCCCTCGGTGAGCAGGTAGCCGAGGATACCGACCAGGATGCCGCAGATCACCGAGCCCAGCAGGAAGGGCTGCCAGAGCAGCGACAACTCGCCGCTGATCCATTCCCAGGTCAGGTGCTCGGGCAGGGCGCGCGCCGGGATGCCCATGACCCAGGCGCCCATCTTGTAGGTGCAGTAGAAAACCGGCGGCATGGTGATCGGGTTGGTCAGCCAGACCAGCCCCACCGAGATCGGCAGGTTGGCTCGCACCCAGACCGCCAGCGAGGCGGCCAGCAGCATCTGCAGCGGGATCGGGATGAACGCGGCGAACAGCCCCATGCCCATGGCGCGGGACACGGAGCGGCGATTCAGGTGCCAGAGGTTGGGCGACTGGATCAGCGGTCCGAGAAAGCGCAGGCCCTTGTGGTTCCTGATGCTCTCCGGATCCGGCATGTAGCGCTTGAAGATTCGGCGCGGCATGAAGGAAATCTCTGGCAGACGGACGACGGCCCATTATGCCTAGCTAGGTGACAGTCATTCGTTGCCAACTATGTCCGTGTGTAACTGCCGCAGGCCAATCGGATCGGCGGTTCCGCGGGGCATCAGG
Source organism: Pseudomonas sp. GD03903 (assembly GCF_029840045.1). Lineage (NCBI taxonomy): Bacteria > Pseudomonadati > Pseudomonadota > Gammaproteobacteria > Pseudomonadales > Pseudomonadaceae > Pseudomonas > Pseudomonas sp. GD03903. Next base: position 54,925 of record NZ_JAOCBT010000027.1, read on the forward strand.
GAGGAGTCCTTTGCCTCGTACCGGGATGTTCGCGCTGGCACTCGGGCTGCTGGTGATGCGCTGGATGCCGGTGCTCCCTCCGGGCTGGGTGCTGCTGCTTCTGTCTGCATTCGCGCTGCCTCTGCTGTTTACCCGCGGCTATTTCATCGGGCTGTTCCTGCTGGGCTTCGCCTGGTCCTGCCAGTCGGCGCAGTGGGCATTGGACGACCGTCTGGCGCCGGAACTGGACGGCCGCACGCTGTGGCTGGAGGGCAGGGTAGAGGGGCTTCCGGATAACTCGGGGGCGTCGGTTCGCTTCGTGCTCGCCGAGGTTTCCAGCCCACGCGCAACGGTCCCCGCCACGCTGCGCCTGTCCTGGTTTGGCGGGCCGCCGGTGGAAGGCGGCGAGCGCTGGCGGCTGGCAGTGAAGCTCAAGCGCCCCCACGGCATGGTCAACGGCGCGGGCTTCGACTACGAGGCCTGGCTTACCGCCCAGCGGATCGGTGCCACCGGCAGCGTCAAGGACGGGCAGCGCCTGGAAACGTCCAGCGGCCCGAGCGCCTGGCGCGAGGCCTGGCGACAACGCCTGCTGGCGGTGGATGCCCATGGCCGCTCCGGGGCGCTCGCCGCCCTGGTGCTGGGCGATGCCTCCGGGCTGACCACGGCTGACTGGCAAATCCTGCAGGACACCGGAACCCTGCACCTGATGGTGATTTCCGGCTCGCACATCTCACTGCTTGCCGGCCTGCTCTATGCGCTGGTCGCCGGGTTGGCCCGCTACGGCTGCTGGCCCGCGCGTCTGCCCTGGCTGCCCAGCGCCTGCCTGCTGGCCGCTGCCGGCGCCTGGGCCTACAGCCTGATGGCGGGTTTCGATGTGCCGCTGCAACGCGCCTGCATCATGGTGTCCATCGTCCTGCTGTGGCGCTTGCGCTACCGCTACCGGGGCCTGTGGGCGCCCTTGTGCGGAGCCTTGCTGGCGGTGCTGCTGGTCGAGCCGCTGGTGGTGCTGTTGCCGGGCTTCTGGCTGTCCTACGCAGCGGTGGCGCTGCTCATTTTCGGCTTTTCGGGGCGCCTGGGACGCTGGACCGCGTGGCGCACCTGGCTGCGCGCGCAGTGGCTGATGGCGGTCGGGTTGTTGCCTGCGTCCATTGCCCTCGGCCTGCCGTTGAGTGTTTCCGGCGTGGTTGCCAATCTGCTGGCGGTACCCTGGGTGGAGCTGGTTGTGGTGCCACTGGCTCTGCTGGGGAGTCTGGCGCTGGGCATTCCGTGGTTGGGCGAAGCCCTGCTCTGGGTATCGGGCGGCCTGCTGGAGGTGCTGTTCCGCCTGCTGGGCTGGATGGCCGAGCTGGCGCCGGCCTGGCAGCCGCTGGCGGCACCGGTCTGGGCGGTGGCGCTGGCAATGCTGGGCGCGCTCCTGTTGCTCGCACCGGCAGGGCTGCCATTACGCGCCCTGGGCCTGGCGCTGTTCCTGCCGGTATTCTGGCCGAAAATCCCGCTGCCAGCGCCGGGGCAGGCTGAGATCCGCGTGCTGGACGTGGGCCAGGGTCTTTCGGTACTGATCCGCACACGCAGCCAGGCCTGGCTCTACGACACCGGTGCGCGCAATGGCGACTTTGATATCGGTGAGCGCGTCGTGGTGCCGACGCTGCGGAGCCTGGGCATCGGTCGTCTGGACATGTTGATGCTCAGTCATGCGGACAATGACCATGCCGGCGGCGCCTTGGCAGTCAGGCGAGCCCTGCGGCCGGCACGGGTCATCAGCGGTGAGCCGGAAAGACTGGCGCCCGAGTTGCAGGCAGGGCCCTGTGGCGTCGAGAACTGGGCTATCGATGGAGTTCGTCTGTCGAGTTGGGCATGGGCGGGCGCCAGGGAGAGCAACGATCGCTCCTGCGCGCTGGAGATCGAAGCCAACGACGAACGCATCCTGCTCACCGGTGACCTGCCGCAAGCTGCCGAGCTGGCCTGGCTGGCCGAGCATCCGAATGAGCGCATCGACTGGTTGCTGGCCGGCCACCACGGCAGCCGCAGCTCTTCCGGGTCGGCCTTCCTGCGAGCCATCCGGGCGTCCACGGCGATCATCTCCCGCGGCGCCAACAACCCCTACGGCCATCCGCATCCATCGGTCGTCGAGCGCTTCCGCGCGCAGGGCATGCGGATTCAGGATACCGCCGAGCAGGGGGCGCTGACCTTGATGCTCGGCACCCACGGCGAGCTCCGGGGAGTGCGGGAAGGCGCACATTTCTGGCAGGAAAATTGAGCCCTGGGCGGTCGGCTCGTCACGGCCCCTGTGCTAGAGTGGCGCCACTTTTTTTCAGGGGATTCACCACTGTGTGGGAACTGGTCAAAGCTGGCGGCTGGATGATGCTGCCGATCTTGCTGAGCTCCGTCGCTGCCATGGCGATCGTCGCTGAACGTCTCTGGACCCTGCGCTTGAGCCGTGTGGCTCCGCCGCAGCTGCTCGGCCAGGTATGGAAGCAGATCAAGGACAAGAAGATGAACAGCCAGGCCCTCAAGGACCTGCGCGCATCTTCCCCGCTGGGTGAAATCCTCGCCGCTGGCCTGGCCAACTCCAAGCACGGTCGCGAGATCATGAAGGAGTGCATCGAGGAAGCCGCGTCCCGCGTGATCCACGAGCTGGAGCGCTACCTCAACGCCCTGGGCACCATCGCCGCCATGGCGCCTCTGCTCGGGCTGCTGGGCACCGTGTTCGGCATGATCCAGATCTTCAGCGCCTTCATGGGCGACGGCATGGCCAATGCGCCGATGCTCGCCGGCGGTATCTCCAAGGCCCTGATCACCACCGCGGCCGGCCTGATCGTGGCGATCCCTGCAGTGTTCTTCCATCGCTACCTGCTGCGCCGCGTCGATGAACTGGTCATCGCCATGGAGCAGGAAGCCATCAAGCTGGTGGAAGTGACCCAGGGCGACCGCGAAGTCGATTTCGTCGAGGAAGGCAAAGCGTGAAATTCCGCCGCAGAGCGGGCGGAGCGGCCCGCGAGGACGTCTTCATCAACCTGGCGTCGCTGATCGACGTGATTTTCGTGCTGCTGCTGTTCTTCGTGGTCGCCACCTCGTTCACCAAGCCGTCGCAGCTCAAGGTCGAACTGCCCGAGGCGGTCAGCGGCACGCCGCCCGAAGCCACCGAGATCAAGCAGCTGGAAATCTCCATCAGCCTCGAAGGTCACTACGCGCTCAACGGCCAGAGCCTGGCGCGCGACGACCTGGAAAACCTGATGAACGCCATGCAGCGTGAATCCGCCGGCGACAACAGCCTGCCGGTGGTGATCACCGCTGATGGCAAGGTGGACTACCAGTCCGTGGTCACCGCGATGGATGCCGCCGGCAAGCTGGGCTTCACTCACCTGCGCATCACCACCATCGAGTCCCGGGCGGACAAGAAGACCCCCTGATGGCGCTCTCCGATCGCCTGCTCGATGCCTGGTACAAGGGCCACCCGGCCCTTGCCCTGCTCAGGCCCCTCGAACTGCTCTACCGACGAGTCGCCCAGGCCCGCCGGCAGGACTTCCTTTCCGGCGCCAAGCCGGCCTACCGCGCGCCGGTGCCGATCATTGTGGTCGGCAATATCACCGTCGGTGGTACTGGCAAGACCCCGATGATCCTCTGGCTGATCGAGCACTGCCGCGCCCGCGGGCTGAAGGTCGGCGTGGTCAGTCGCGGCTACGGCGCCAAGCCACCGCAGACGCCCTGGCGCGTGCGTGCCGAGCAGTCGGCAGCGGAGGCGGGCGACGAGCCACTGATGATCGTGCGCCGTTGCGGCGTGCCGCTGATGATCGACCCGGACCGCTCCAGCGCTGTGCGCGCACTGCTGGCCGAAGAGCCACTGGACCTGATCCTCTGCGATGATGGTCTGCAGCACTATCGTCTGGCTCGCGACCTGGAACTGGTGCTGATCGATGCGGCGCGAGGCCTGGGCAACGGTCGCTGCCTGCCTGCCGGGCCGCTGCGCGAACCCGCCGAGCGGCTGGCAGAAGTCGATGCGGTGCTGCACAACGGCGCGCCTGGCGATCCGCCGGGAGCCTTCGCCTTCGCCCTGCGACCATCTGCCCTGATCAACCTGGCCAGCGGCGAACGCCGTGGCGTCGAGCATTTTCCCGCCGGTCAGTCGCTGCATGCCCTGGCCGGGATCGGCAACCCGCAGCGTTTCTTCGCAACGCTCGAGGCGCTAAACTGGCGGCCGATTCCGCATCCCTTCCCCGACCATGCGGCCTTTACCGCCGAGCAGCTGCGCTTCACGCCGGAACTGCCGCTGGTCATGACCGAGAAGGATGCGGTGAAGTGCCGGTCCTTCGCCGCGCCCGACTGGTGGTACCTCGCTGTCGAAGCGCAGCCGTCGCCGGCCTTCGTTGCCTGGTTCGACGCCCAGCTAGAGCGCCTGGTCGCCCGCTGAGTCAGCCGTCGCCTCTGTGCCGCCTGCTTTCGATCCTTTCACTCTTTCATGTTCAAGGAATGCACCATGGACCCGAAACTCCTCGATATCCTCGCCTGTCCGCTGTGCAAGGGCCCGCTCAAGCTCACCGACGACAAGTCGGAGCTGATCTGCAAGGCGGACGGCCTGGCCTACCCGGTGCGCGACGGTATCCCGGTGATGCTCGAAGGCGAGGCGCGAACCCTGAATGTCGACGAACGTCTGGATAAATGACGCCATGAGCCAGGCCTATACCGTCGTCATTCCCGCCCGCTATGCCTCCACCCGCCTGCCCGGCAAGCCGCTGCAGGACATCGTCGGCAAGCCGATGATCCAGCACGTCTGGGCGCAGGCCGGCAAGAGCTCTGCCACCCAGGTGGTGGTCGCCACCGACGATGCGCGCATCGTCGATGCCTGCCAGGGCTTTGGCGCTCAGGTGGTACTGACCCGCGCCGAGCATAACTCCGGCACCGACCGCCTGGCGGAAGTGGCTGACGCACTGGGCCTGGCCGACGACGCCATCGTGGTCAACGTACAGGGCGACGAGCCGCTGGTGCCGCCGTCGATCATCGACCAGGTGGCCGCCAACCTGGCGGCGCATCCGGAGGCGGGGATCGCCACGCTCTGTGAGGAAATTCACGATCCGGCGGCGCTGTTCAATCCGAACATCGTCAAGGTGGTCAGCGACAAGAATGGCCTGGCCCTGACCTTCAGTCGTGCCACGCTGCCGTGGGCGCGTGATGCTTTCGCGGTTGATCGCGACAGCCTGCCGGCGAACGTGCCATATCGCCGGCACATCGGCATCTACGCTTACCGCGCACGCTTCCTGCGTGACTTCGTGGCCTGGGGCCCGTGCTGGCTGGAAGACACCGAATGCCTGGAGCAGCTGCGCGCACTCTGGCACGGCGTGCGCATCCATGTGGCCGACGCCCTGGAAGCGCCGCAGGCCGGCGTCGATACCCAGGAAGACCTGGAGCGCGTGCGGCGCATCCTGGGGGCCTGATGAAGGTCCTGTTCGTCTGCCTGGGCAATATCTGTCGTTCTCCCACTGCCGAGGGCGTGTTCCGCCACAAGGTCCTTGAAGCGGGCCTTGAGGATCGGGTGGAGATCGACTCGGCCGGCACTGGTGACTGGCATGTCGGCAAGGCGCCGGACGCGCGTACTCGCGCCGCCGCGCTGCGCCGCGGCTATGACCTGTCCGGCCTGCGGGCGCGGCAGGTCTGCGTCGCGGACTTCGCCCGCTACGACCTGGTCCTGGCCATGGACAATGCCAACCTGCGTGATCTGAAACGCCTGCAGGCCGGCAGCGGCAAGGCTGATGTGGATTTGTTCCTGCGCCGCTACGAAGGCGCAATGGATGAAGTACCCGACCCGTACTACGGCGGCGAGGATGGCTTCGAGCAGGTGCTGGATCTGGTGGAGCGGGCCTGCGACGGGCTGCTCATGGAAGTGAAGAGGCGCCTGTGACGCTGCAACTGCAAGAACACGTTTCCCTCAAGCCCTACAATACCTTTGGTGTCGACGTCGCTGCGCGCTGGTTCGCCCAGGCCCATGACGATGACGAGGTGCGCGCCAGTATCGCGGTTGCCGCCGAGAAAGGTTTGTCATTGATGGTCGTCGGTGGCGGCAGCAACCTGTTGCTGACCCGTGATATCGATGCGCTGGTGCTGCGCATGGCTTCTCGCGGCATCCGTGTCCTCGACGACGATGGCGAGCATGTGGTGGTCGAGGCCGAGGCAGGGGAAGTCTGGAACGACTTCGTGCGCTGGACCCTGTCCCAGGGTTTTGGCGGGCTGGAAAATCTCAGTCTGATCCCCGGCACCGTGGGTGCTGCGCCGATGCAGAACATCGGTGCCTATGGTGTCGAGATCAAGGACGTGTTCGTCGGCCTGACCGCGCTGGATCGCCAGGGCGGCGAGCTGTGCGAGTTCGGCCTGGAGGATTGTGCATTCGCCTACCGTGAAAGCCGCTTCAAGCGCGAGCCGGGCCGCTGGCTGATTCTGCGGGTGCGCTTCGCTCTGAGTCGTGCGGCGAAATTGCACCTGGACTACGGGCCGGTGCGTCAGCGCCTGGCCGACGAGGGCGTTACTGCGCCGACGCCGGCTGACGTGTCGCGAGTGATCAGCACGATTCGCCGCGAAAAGCTCCCGGACCCTGCCGTGCTGGGCAATGCCGGCAGCTTCTTCAAGAATCCGGTGGTCTCCGCGGATCAGGCAGTAGCTCTGCGTCAGCGCTACAGCGACCTGGTGGCCTACCCGCAGGGTGATGGCCAGAGCAAGCTGGCGGCTGGCTGGCTGATCGACAAGGCGGGCTGGAAGGGCTTCCGCGAAGGTGCTGCTGGCGTCCACGCGCAGCAGGCGTTGGTCCTGGTCAACTACGGCGGCGCTACCGGGTCGCAGTTGCATGACCTGGCGCTGCGTATCCGGGATGACATCCGGCAGCGCTTTGGTGTGGAGCTGGAGATGGAGCCGAATCTCTACTGAGGTGGCTTCAGATGGAAAAAGGGATGCTTCGGCATCCCTTTTTTGTGCCTGTTCCCCAGCGCAAGAGAGGGCGGCGTTTTGTAGGAGCGAGCTTGTTCGCAGTGTGCTCCGAGCTGCGGATTCGGACTGAGCGTAGGAGCGGACTCTGTCCGCGATCGATTTCTGGCGAGCACCGCATCAAGGGGGTCGCGAGCAAGCTCGCTCCTACGAAGAGCAGTTTCGTTCGAGGATGAGTGTGAGGCACCGCTGTAGGAGCGAGCTTGCTCGCGAACCTGCCTCCGGCACAAAAAAAAGGGGATGCCCAGGCATCCCCTTTTTCATGCTCGGAAGCTATCAGCTGTGGTGTTTCTCAACCACGGTGCCTGCTTCTTCCTCGGCCTTATCGCCTTCAACCTGTTCGGCAGCCGGCTCGGCCTGCTCCACGGATTGGGCTTCGGCTTCATTCACCGCTTCGGCCGCAACGGTCTCGGCAGTGACGTCGGCAGCGGGTTCGGCCACGACTTCAGCTTCGACGACGGCAGCTTCCTCGATTACCGCTTCGACAGTCGGAGCCTGCTCGACCTGCGGTGCGGCAGCTGCAGCAGCGGCGGCTTCGCGGGCCAGGCGCTCCTGACGGCGGCGTTCGCGCGGGTCGTTGGAAGCACGGCCAGTAGCGTTGGCTGGAACGGCCGGGGTTGCCTCTTCGGCAGGCGCCGGAGCAGCAGCCGGGGCTTCTTCGGCAGCAGCCGGAGCTTCTGCCTTGGGCTCTTCGACCAGTTGGGCGACGGCTTCGATCACGGCTTCAGCTGCCGGGGTCGGCGCTTCTTCGGCAATGGTCGGTTCGGTAGCCACCACTTCAACGGTCTCGACCGGCTCGACAGCCTGTTCGCTGGGCTTGGCCAGGAACTCGATGGTCTGCTCCAGGGCGCTCTCGGTGCGAACGGCCTCGACGACGCCGGACTCGACCGCAACGGTCTCGACCTGGGCTTCGGCGGCCGGTTGCTCCTGCTCGCCAGCAGCTTCGGCTACGGCAACGGCGGTAGCGGCGGCAGCGACCATGGCGGCGGGCGACGGAGTGTCGGAAGCAACCTGCTCGGTGCCTTCGGCGCCCGTCACTTCACCTTCAACACCATCCACGCCGGCTTCACGCTGGCGCTCGCGGCGGTTGCTGCGGCGGCGCTGGCCACGGGAGCGGCGACGCGGACGCTCGTCGTCCGAGCCTTCGTCATCCTGTTGCTCCAGCAGTTCCTCGTTCGGCAGCTCTTCGGCCTCAAGGGCGGCAGCGTCGCGAGCCTGACGGTCTTCACGCGGTTGACGCTCTTCACGGGGCTGACGCTCGGCGCGCTCGCCACGCTCACCGCGCGGTTGACGCTCTTCGCGCGGCTGGCGTTCTTCACGCGGTTGACGCTCGGCACGTTCGCCGCGCTCTTCGCGGGGCTGACGCTCCTCGCGCGGTTGGCGCTCGGCGCGTTCTTCACGCGGCTGGCGCTCTTCGCGGGGCTGACGTTCGGCGCGCTCTTCACGCGGCTGGCGTTCCTCGCGCGGTTGACGCTCGGCACGCTCTTCGCGGGGCTGGCGCTCTTCACGCGGCTGACGCTCGGCGCGGTCTTCACGCGGTTGACGCTCTTCGCGGGCCGGGCGCTCGGTGCGCTCGCCACGCTCGTCGCGACGACCGCGTTCTTTGCGTTCGTCATCACGGCGACCGCCGTCACGACCGTCGCGGCGACGGTTCTGCTGGCGGCCATTGCGGCGCTCGCCCTGGCTTTCGCTGCGCTCGGTGGCCGGCTTGGTAGCGGCGGCAACCGGGGCCTGCTCAGGCTTGCTGCCGGCGAACAGGCTGACCAGCGACTTCACCAGGCCCTGGAACAGGCTCGGCTCGGGCATTGGCTTGGCGGCTTCGGCGACCGGTGCTTCGGCAGCTACCTGCTGCGGAGCGGGCGTCTGCGGGGAAACGGTCTTCACGGCGGCTTCCTGGCGAACCAGGGTGCGGGTGGCGCTGACCGGCTGGACTTCCTCGTGCTCTTCCGGCGCCATCTCGTAGCTGGCATGGCCGGACAGCAGTTCGGGGTTGTCGTCGCGCAGGCGCTGAACTTCAAAGTGCGGAGTTTCCAGGTGGTCGTCCGGCAGGATGAAGATGCGTGCGCGGGTGCGCAGCTCGATCTTGGTAATGGCGTTGCGCTTCTCGTTGAGCAGGAAGGCGGCAACCTGGAACGGCACGCGCGCACGAACTTCGGCGGTGCGGTCCTTCAGGGCTTCTTCCTCGATCAGGCGCAGGATGGCCAGGGACAGCGATTCGACGTCACGGATAATGCCTTGGCCGTTGCAGCGCGGGCAGACGATGCCGCTGGTCTCGCCCAGGGACGGACGCAGGCGCTGACGGGACATTTCCAGCAGGCCGAAGCGCGAGATACGGCCAACCTGCACGCGTGCACGGTCGGCTTCCAGGGCTTCGCGGACGCGTTCTTCCACGGCGCGCTGGTTTTTCGCTGGGGTCATGTCGATGAAGTCGATGACGATCAGGCCGCCGATGTCGCGCAGGCGCAGCTGGCGGGCGATTTCCTCGGCCGCTTCCAGGTTGGTCTGCAGGGCCGTTTCCTCGATGTCGCCGCCTTTGGTGGCGCGCGCCGAGTTGATGTCGATGGACACCAGGGCTTCGGTCGGATCGATGACGATGGAGCCGCCCGACGGCAGCTTCACTTCACGCTGGAAGGCGGTTTCGATCTGGCTCTCGATCTGGAAGCGGTTGAACAGCGGAACGCTGTCCTGGTACAGCTTCACCTTGCTCGCGTACTGCGGCATGACCTGCTGGATGAAGTTGAGGGCTTCTTCCTGGGCGTCGAGGCTGTCGATCAGCACTTCGCCGATGTCCTGGCGCAGGTAGTCGCGGATGGCGCGGATGATGACGTTGCTTTCCTGGTAGATCAGGAACGGACCGCTGCGCTCTCCGGAGGCTTCCTTGATGGCGCCCCACAGTTGCAGCAGGTAGTCCAGGTCCCATTGCAGCTCTTCGGAGCTGCGGCCCAGGCCGGCGGTGCGGACGATCAGGCCCATGTCGCCGGGAACGGTCAGGCCGTTCAGGGCTTCACGCAGTTCGTTGCGCTCTTCACCCTCGATGCGGCGGGAGATGCCACCGGCGCGCGGGTTGTTGGGCATGAGTACCAGGTAACGACCGGCGAGGCTGATGAAGGTGGTCAGGGCGGCGCCCTTGTTGCCACGCTCTTCTTTCTCGACCTGGACGATGACTTCCTGGCCTTCGCTCAGGACGTCCTTGATGTTGATGCGGCCTTCAGGATTCTTCTTGAAGTATTCGCGGGAGATTTCTTTGAGGGGGAGGAAGCCGTGGCGTTCGGCGCCGAAGTCGACGAATGCGGCCTCGAGGCTCGGCTCGATGCGGGTGATACGGCCTTTGTAGATGTTGGCCTTCTTCTGTTCACGCGCACCGGACTCGATGTCCAGGTCGAACAGGCGTTGGCCGTCTACCAGCGCTACACGCAACTCTTCGGGTTGAGTTGCGTTGATCAGCATTCTTTTCATGTAGTACCAATGGTTTCCGGGGCCACCGGAAACGGCGATCGGCACACACGACTCTCACGGTCGGTGCTAAGGCACGTACTCAGGAACGGCGGACCATTCCCGTGTCCAGCGGCAGCAGGATAAATCTGCTGTGCCGCGACTACGTTTCCTGCCTGTTGTGTAAGAACAAGCACTCATCAGGAGGAGGAATCGACTGTCAGATGCGGACGATATAGTGCGTCTACGTTCAAGGCAGGCGTTCAAGGCATGAACGCAACGCAATCCGACAGTTGTGCATCTCCGCCCTGCACATTTCCTTAAGAGCCGGGTGCCACTCGCTGAATCCGGGAGCGGGGTTGGCTTTTATCACGGCGACCTTGGCTGCCGTGGTCATGTCTCAAGGCCTGGGTTTCGAGGCGCTGTCGGCGCGAGAATCGCTCGGGCCGTTGCAACGCTTCCGGGGACTGCCTGGTGTCCTTTCAATGTGTTTGCAGGCGGTTGGGGATGGCGATTACGCGATCATCCGCAGGCCTGGCCACTTTTGGCGGCCTCCCGAATATAGCAGCAATGATTAAGTGCTTCAATTGAATGAAAAATTGTTATTATATCCGGATGACAAATCCCGCCCCTCCGACTTCCGGCGTTCAGCTGCTTGAGGTCGCGCCGGAGTATGCCGGCCAACGAATCGACAATTTCCTCCGCACTCAGCTCAAGGGCGTGCCCAAGACGCTGATCTACCGCATCCTGCGCAAGGGTGAAGTGCGGGTAAACAAGGGGCGCATCAAGCCCGAGTACAAGCTGCAGGCTGGCGACGTGGTGCGCGTGCCGCCGTTGCGCCTGGCCGAGCGTGATGAGCCGGTGCCGCTGGCCCAGGGGCTGCTGGAGCGCCTGGAGGCCGCCATCGTCTTCGAGGACAAGGCGCTGATCGTGGTGAACAAGCCCACCGGTATCGCCGTGCACGGTGGTAGCGGGCTGAACTACGGGGTCATCGAAGCCTTCCGTCAGTTGCGCCCTGAGTGCAAGGACCTGGAGCTGGTGCATCGCCTAGACCGTGATACGTCCGGCCTGCTGATGATCGCCAAGAAGCGCAGCATGTTGCGTCACCTTCACGACGCCCTGCGCGGCGAGCGTATTGTGGATAAGCGCTACCACGCTCTGGTGCGCGGCAACTGGCCGGCGGCGAAGAAGCAGATCGCCGTGCCGCTGCTGAAGAACAATCTGCGCTCCGGTGAGCGCGTGGTGGAAGTGAATCCCGAGGGCAAGGAAGCGCTGACCGAGTTCAAGGTGCTGCGACGTTTCGGTGACTTTGCCACATTGGTGGAGGCGCGCCCGATTACTGGTCGTACTCACCAGATCCGTGTGCATGCCAAGCATGCTGGCCACTCCATTGCGGGCGATCCCAAGTACGGCGACGAGGATTTCTCCCGCGAAATCCGCGAGCTGGGCGGCAAGCGCCTGTTCCTGCATTCCGCGTTCCTGCGGGTGCCGATGCCTGATGGTTCGGTGCTTGAGTTGGAGGCGCCGGTGGACGATATCTGGCTGCGTACCGTGGAGCGCCTGGATGCGTGAGTATTCCCTGCTGATCTTCGATTGGGATGGCACGCTGGTGGATTCCATCGGCCGTATCGTCGAGGCGATGCGCGTCGCGGCGGTCAATTCCGCTCTGCCCGAACGCAGCGAGGAGGCGATCAAGGGAATCATTGGTCTGGGGTTGCCGGAGGCCATCCAGACGCTGTATCCGGAGGTAGAGGAAGGCGAGCCGCTGGATCGCTTCCGTCTTGATTACGGCAATCACTATCTGAGCCTGGAAGTGCAACCTTCTCCGCTGTTCCCTGGTGTTGCCGAGGCCATGCTCGAATTTCGCGATGCGGGCTACCAGTTGGCGGTCGCCACCGGGAAGAATCGCCGTGGCCTGGATCGCGTGCTGGCGGGGCAGGGCTGGACGGACTTCTTCGATATCACCCGTGCTGCCGATGAGTCGGCGAGCAAGCCGGATCCACGCATGCTGCATGAGATTCTCGAGCATTGCCGGGTTGATGCTGGTGATGCGCTGATGGTGGGCGATTCGCCCTTCGATCTGGAGATGGCGCGCCGCGCTGGCATGGATTCGGTGGCGGTGGGCTATGGTGCTCAGTCGCTGGAGATCCTTCGGGAGTATGCTCCGGCGCTGGAAGTGAATCATTTCAATGAATTGCGCGCCTGGCTCGCCGGGCGTTCGGTCAAACCAGTGCTCGAGGTAGGCAACTGATGTCGGATGAATGGAAGGCGGACGATAGCAAGGCTGCACAAACCGCGGCGAGCGACGACAAGAGCTGGAAGCTGCTGGAGAAGGCTGTGCTGGCCGGCGTCCAGGAGCAGCGCCGGTCGCGGCGCTGGGGCATCTTCTTCAAGTTGCTGACCTTCGTTTATCTGTTCGGTGCGCTCGCGCTGTTCAGTCCCTTCAGTGGCTTGTCCAAGTCCGCGTCGCGCAGCGCCAGCCATACGGCGCTGATCGAGGTGAAGGGAATGATCGCCGACAACGAGGCGGCCAGTGCCGACAATATCGTCGGTGCGCTGCGTTCCGCGTTCGAGGATGCCGGCACCAAGGGTATCGTCCTGCGTATCAATAGCCCGGGCGGAAGCCCGGTACAGTCCGGCTATATCTACGATGAAATCAAGCGGTTGCGCGGTGAGCATCCGGATATCAAGGTCTACGCGGTCATCAGTGATCTGGGGGCTTCTGGTGCCTACTACATCGCCAGTGCGGCCGACGAGATCTACGCCGACAAGGCCAGCCTGGTGGGCTCCATCGGTGTGACGGCGGCGACTTTCGGCTTCGTCGGCACCATGGAGAAGCTGGGCGTGGATCGTCGCATCTATACCTCGGGCGAGCACAAGGCGTTCCTCGATCCCTTCCAGCCGCAGAAGGCGGATGAAACCGCCTTCTGGCAGCAGGTGCTGGACACCACTCACAAGCAGTTCATCGATGTGGTGAAGAAGGGCCGCGGTGACCGCCTGAAGGACAAGGATCATCCGGAGCTGTTCTCTGGTCTGATCTGGTCTGGCGAGCAGGCGCTGCAACTGGGTTTGATCGATGGTCTGGGTAGCTCCAGCTACGTGGCGCGCGAGATCATCAAGGAGAAGGAGATCGTGGACTACACCGTCCAGGAAACCGCCTTCGATCGCTTTACCAAGAAGCTGGGCGCCAGTGTCGCCGAGCGCCTGGCAATGTGGATGGGCTTCCAGGGGCCGGCGCTGCGCTGAATGCTCTTCCTTATATAAGGAAGGAAAAGGCCCGGCGATTGCCGGGCCTTTTCGTTTCGGCCTTGCGGGTCAGGCCTTTTTTTTCAGGGTACGGGTACCTGTTCGGCAAGCAGCATGTCCACCAGGCGAATCAGCGGCAGGCCGATCAGGCTGGTGGCGTCTTCGCCTTCGGTGGCGCGGAACAGGCTGACGCCCAGGCCTTCGGCCTTGAAGCTGCCGGCGCAGTCGAAGGGCTGTTCGGCTTCGAGGTAGCGGCGGATGCGTGCTTCGTCGAGTTCGCGAAAATGCACGGTAAACGGCACGCAGGCGACCTGGGCCTGGCCGCTCTGGCTGTTCAGCAGGCAGAGGCCGGTGAGGAAGCTGACGCTCCTGCCGCTGGCGTCCTTCAGTTGTGCGGTGGCGCGCTCGATATCGTGCGGTTTGCCGAGAATCCGGCTGCCATTCACTGCGGCCTGGTCCGAGCCGATGATCAGGTGTGCGGGGTAGCGCTGGGCGAGGGCGTGCGCTTTGCTTTGCGCCAGTCGGCGCACCAGTTGCTCGGCGTCTTCGCCGGGCAGGGCTGTTTCGTCGATGTCGGGGCTGGCACATTCGAACGGCAGGCGCAGGCGCTGCAGCAGTTCGCGGCGGTAAGGCGAGCTGGAAGCAAGGATCAGGGGTAACATGGATAATTCCTTCGGGGCGTCGCCGCGATTCTAGCGAAAAGGGCTGTCCATACAGCGGTTTATGGCTAATTTCCTTTGACAGCTTCGGGTGCATCCCTATAATGGCGCGCTTATGTTGAATGGACCGATACCACCTCACGTTGATCCGCGCAAATTGGTAGAGCGCGCCGCCACCCTCGAAGGTGAGCTGCCGATCGCCAAGATGCCACGTCTCAACGAGCAACTGACCAGCAGTGATGGCAAGATTCACGCGAAGTTTTCCTTCTTCCGTGATGAGCAGAAGCTGGCGGTCATGCACGTCGAACTCGACGCCGAGGTGAGCATGGTATGCCAGCGCTGTCTCGAGCCGGCCAACTTCCATGTGGGTGGTGAGTACGATTACGTCATCATCCCGGAAGGCAAGTCGATCGATGATCTGCCCAGTGGCTACGATGCATTGGAGGTGGGGGATGACCCCATCGACCTGACCTCGCTGGCCGAGGACGAGTTGCTGCTCGCCTTGCCCATCGTGCCGGTCCATGATCCTGAGGATTGCCAGCAGCCGGTGGGATACGCTACAGCGCCCGAACCGAGCGAGAACGTCGAAGAGCGGCCCAATCCGTTCAGCGTACTGGCGCAGTTGAAGCGTGACCCAAACGTTTAGGAGTTAATCAATCATGGCTGTTCAGCAGAACAAAAAATCCCGTTCCGCTCGTGACATGCGTCGTTCGCACGATGCCCTGGACGCGAACGCTCTGTCCGTGGAAAAGAGCACCGGTGAAGTTCACCTGCGCCACCACGTCTCCCCGGACGGTTTCTATCGCGGCCGCAAGGTCGTAGACAAAGGCTCTGACGAGTAATCTTTGTCCGCACCAATCATCGCGATTGATGCAATGGGTGGGGACTACGGTCCCCACTGCATTGTTCCGGCCTGCATTTCCTTTCTGGCCGAGTATGCTTCCCTCCAGCTGGTCCTCGTCGGCCAAGCTCCTCTGATAGAAGAACACCTGCGCGGCCTGTCCTCGGCCGAGCGCCAGCGTCTTCATATCCATCACGCCAGCGAAATCGTCACGATGGACGAGCGTCCGTCACAGGCGTTGCGTGGCAAGCCCGACTCCTCCATGCGTGTTGCCCTCGAACTGGTTCGGGATGGCAAGGCCCATGCGTGTGTCAGTGCCGGCAACACCGGTGCGTTGATGGCGCTGTCGCGCTACCTGCTCAAGACCTTGCCTGGCATCGATCGTCCGGCGATGGTGACTGCCGTGCCGACGCAAACCGGCCATTGCCATCTGCTCGACCTTGGGGCCAATGTCGACTGCAGTGCCGAGCATCTCTACCAGTTCGCGGTGATGGGTGCTGTCGCTGCCGAGGCGCTGGGCAAGCAGAATCCCAGGGTCGCACTGCTGAACGTCGGCACGGAAGACATCAAGGGCAATCAGCAGGTGAAGCTTGCCGCCAGTCTTCTGCAGCAGGCGCAAGGGGTGAACTACATCGGCTACATAGAAGGTGATGGCCTGTATCGCGGGCTGGCTGATGTGGTGGTTTGCGACGGCTTCGTCGGCAACATCCTGCTCAAGTCCAGCGAGGGTTTGGCTGCGATGGTCGCGGCTCGGCTCGAAGAGCTGTTCAACTCCAGTCTGCCGGCCAAGGCCGTCGGGCTGATGGCGATGCCTTTCCTGCGCCGCCTGCGCGGCGACCTTACGCCTTCGCAGCACAATGGTGCGAGTTTCCTGGGTTTGCAGGGCATCGTGGTGAAGAGTCACGGCAGTGCGAAAGAAGAGGGCATCCAGAGCGCCTTGCGCCGGGCGCTGCTTGAAGTTCGCGAGAATCTGCCCCAGCGGCTGCATGGTCGCCTGGAACATCTGCTCTAATGTGACCGCGGTCGTCAGACCGTCATCCAACTGTCAGTTCAGTGCGCCAGGCTCTCGCCGGCGTTATCCATTTGACGACACAGACAAAAGGGACCTGTTGCAATGTCCGCATCCCTCGCCTTCGTATTCCCCGGCCAAGGTTCGCAGTCGCTCGGCATGCTTGCCGAGTTGGGTGCCCAGCACGCCATTGTGCGCGATACCTTTGCCGAAGCTTCCGCTGCTTTGGGTTATGACCTCTGGGCCCTGGTACAGGAAGGCCCCGAAGAGCGCCTGAATCAGACCGACAAGACCCAGCCCGCCATCCTCACCGCTTCCATCGCCCTGTGGCGTCTGTGGCAGGCCGAAGGTGGCGTGCAGCCGGCGTATGTTGCCGGGCACAGCCTGGGTGAGTACTCCGCGCTGGTTGCCGCGGGCAGCCTGGCCTTCACCGACGCGGTGAGGCTGGTCGAGCGCCGTGGCCAATTGATGCAGGAGGCCGTTCCTGCCGGCACCGGCGGCATGGCCGCCATTCTCGGTCTGGAAGACGCTGATGTGCTCGCAGCCTGCGCCGAAGCTGCCCAGGGTGAAGTGGTCAGTGCCGTGAATTTCAACGCCCCTGGTCAGGTCGTGATCGCGGGGGCGGCCAAGGCCGTCGAGCGCGCCATCGAGGCGTGCAAGGCTCGCGGCGCCAAGCGCGCTGTCGCACTGCCGGTCAGCGTGCCGTCGCACTGCGAGTTGATGCGCCCGGCTGCCGAGCGCTTTGCCGAGGCTGTCGAAGCCGTTCACTGGCAGATGCCGCAGATCGCCCTGGTGCAGAACGTCACGGCCCAGGTTCCGGCTGATCTGGCTGCGCTCAAGCGCGACCTGTTGGCGCAGCTGTACAGCCCGGTCCGTTGGGTCGAGAGCGTCCAGTTGCTGGCCGAGAAAGGCGTCACCGACCTGGTCGAATGCGGTCCGGGCAAGGTGCTGGCTGGTTTGAACAAGCGTTGCGCCAAGGGCGTGACCACCCACAACCTGGATTCCGCGGACGCCTTCGGCGCGGCCCGCGCGGCTCTGGCTTGAACAGGAGATAAGGCATGAGTCTGCAAGGCAAGGTTGCCCTGGTTACCGGCGCGAGCCGTGGTATTGGCCAGGCCATCGCACTGGAACTGGGCCGTATGGGCGCCACCGTGGTCGGCACTGCCACCAGCGAATCCGGCGCACAGAAGATTTCCGAGTACCTCAAGGAAAATGGCATCCAGGGTTCGGGTATGGTCCTGGACGTGTCCAACGACGAGTCCGTGACCGCTGTTGTCGAAGCCATCCAGAAAGAATCCGGCGCCCCGGCCATCGTCGTCAATAACGCAGGCATCACCCGCGATAACCTGCTGATGCGCATGAAAGACGATGAGTGGTTCGATGTGGTCAACACCAACCTCAACAGCCTCTACCGTCTGTCGAAAGCCGTCCTGCGCGGCATGACCAAGGCGCGCTGGGGTCGCATTATCAATATCGGCTCCGTCGTGGGCGCCATGGGCAATGCCGGGCAGACCAACTACGCGGCCGCCAAGGCCGGCCTGGAAGGCTTCACCCGCGCCCTGGCGCGCGAAGTCGGTTCCCGTGCTATCACTGTCAACGCGGTTGCTCCGGGCTTCATCGACACCGACATGACTCGTGAGTTGCCCGAAGCCCAGCGTGAAGCACTGCTCGGCCAGATTCCGCTGGGTCGACTGGGACAAGCCGAAGAGATCGCCAAAGTGGTAGCATTCCTCGCTTCCGAGGGCGCAGCTTATGTAACGGGTGCCACGGTACCGGTGAATGGCGGAATGTACATGAGCTGATGTGACGAGTTCCTTCGTGGCGATGTCATATGCGCTGTCTAAAATTCTCCAAGCGTCGTGACGCTGGAATAGACAGAGCATCTGGATTGCCGGGAAGGGGCGTCAGCGTTCAGCTTGAAATGCAGAAAACCCTTTCTATACACTTACCCGCAGCCCAGCTGTACGGATTGTCCATAGGAGTGAAAACAAGGTATGAGCACCATCGAAGAACGCGTCAAGAAGATCGTTGCTGAGCAACTCGGCGTTAAGGAAGAAGAGGTTACCAACAGCGCTTCCTTCGTCGAAGACCTGGGCGCCGACTCCCTTGACACCGTTGAGCTGGTGATGGCTCTGGAAGAGGAATTCGAGACCGAAATCCCCGACGAGCAAGCCGAAAAGATCACCACCGTTCAGGAAGCCATCGACTACATCGTTGCCCACCAGGCATAAGACGTAGTCGTCGGTTCCCCGACGAAAGAAGCCGCACGGCCTGCAAAGGCGTGCGGCTTTTCTTTAACGCCGGCATCAGCCGGCGTTATTGCCGTGAAACACATGAGAGGAAGTCACAGTGTCGCGTAGACGCGTAGTCATCACTGGCATGGGAATGTTGTCGCCCCTGGGTGTGGATGTGCCGAGCAGTTGGGAAGGCATTCTCGCCGGGCGCAGCGGTATCGCCCCGATCGAACACATGGACCTGTCCGCCTTTGCCACCCGTTTCGGCGGCTCGGTGAAAGGGTTCGACGTCGAGCAATACATGTCCGCCAAGGAAGCTCGCAAACTCGACCTGTTCATCCAGTACGGCCTGGCTGCCAGCTACCAGGCGGTGCGCGATTCCGGCCTGGAAGTCACCGACGCCAACCGGGAGCGCATCGGCGTTGCCATCGGTTCGGGCATCGGCGGTCTGACCAACATCGAAAACACCTGTCGTTCGCTGTTCGAGCAGGGCCCGCGGCGCATCTCGCCGTTCTTTGTCCCTGGCTCGGTCATCAACATGGTTTCCGGGTTCCTGTCGATCAACCTCGGTCTGCAGGGCCCCAACTACGCCATCACCACCGCCTGCACCACCGGCACCCACAACATCGGCATGGCCGCACGCAACATCGCCTACGGCGACGCTGACGTGATGGTTGCCGGTGGCTCCGAAATGGCGGCCTGTGGTCTTGGCCTGGGCGGCTTCGGCGCCGCTCGCGCGCTGTCCACCCGCAACGACGAGCCGACCAAGGCCAGCCGTCCGTGGGACCAGGACCGCGACGGTTTCGTGCTTTCCGACGGCGCAGGCGCGCTGGTACTGGAAGAGCTGGAGCACGCCAAGGCTCGTGGCGCGCGTATCTATGCTGAGGTCGTCGGCTTCGGCATGAGCGGTGACGCCTTCCACATGACCGCTCCGCCAGAAGATGGCGCCGGTGCTGCCCGCTGCATGAAAGCCGCGCTGCGCGATGCCGGGCTGAACCCCGAGCAGGTCGACTACATCAACGCCCATGGCACCTCGACGCCGGCCGGCGACATCGCGGAAATCGCCGCGGTGAAATCCATCTTCGGCGACCACGCCTACCAGCTGTCGATGAGCTCGACCAAGTCCATGACCGGCCACCTGCTGGGTGCTGCCGGTGCGGTCGAGGCGATCTTCTGCGTGCTTGCGTTGCGTGATCAGGTTGCCCCGCCGACCATCAACCTGGACAACCCCAGCGAAGGCTGCGACCTCGACCTGGTCGCCCACCAGGCCAAGGAGCGTCCGATCGAGGTGGCCCTGTCCAACTCCTTCGGCTTCGGTGGCACCAACGGTTCCCTGGTGTTCCGCCGGTTCCACGGCTGATGCTGAGCTGGATCGACGGCCAGAGCGCCGAGGTACTGTCCGCGCGTGATCGCGGACTGGCCTACGGCGACGGGCTGTTCGAGACCATTCGCGTGTCCGCAGGCCGTCCGCGCCTGCTGGCGCGCCATCGGGCAAGGCTGGAAGAGGGCGTCAGGCGCCTGTCCCTGCCGGTCTCGCTCGATCTCGTCGAAGATGAAGTCCTGCGTTTCTCCGCCCTGCTCGGTGATGGTGTCGCCAAGCTGATGCTGACCCGCGGCGAAGGCGCGCGCGGCTACGCGCCACAGGCCGACGCCCAGGTGCGTCGACTGTTGCTGGCCTCGCCCGCGCCGGCTTACCCGGCGAAGAACCGGGAGGAGGGCGTAAGGCTCTTCTCCTGCGCCACCCGCCTGGCCGAGCAGCCCCTGCTGGCCGGCCTCAAGCACCTCAATCGCCTGGAGCAGGTCCTGGCTCGCGCCGAATGGAGCGATCCGGCATTCGCCGAAGGTTTGATACGCGATGTTTCCGGGCGCATCGTCGAAGGCGTGTTCAGCAACCTGTTCCTGGTCCGCCAGGGTGAGCTGATCACCGCCGAGCTCAGCCGCTGCGGCGTTGCTGGCGTAATGCGCGCGGAGATTCTCGAGCGCGCGCGCGACCTGGGGTTGCCGGTTATCGTCGGCGACATCGAGTACAGCGAACTGGCGCGCGCCGATGAGGTCTTTCTCTGCAACAGTCTCTACGGTATCTGGCCGGTGCGCGGTGTGGCCGAGTTCGCTTGGCCGGTCGGGGCGCTGACCCGTAAACTGCAGGGCCAACTCCGCGAACTTCTGGATTCCTGATACGTGATGCGCAAATTGCTGGTGCTGCTGGAAGGCGGCCTGCTGCTGGCCGGGCTTGTGCTGGGCCTGGCGGCCTGGGAGCAGCAGCGCGCGCTGCAGCAACCGCTCCAGCTCACCGAGGAGCGTCTGCTCGATGCTCCCAGCGGTGCCACCCCCGGTCGCCTGCTGACCCGCCTGGAGGACGAAGAAGTCCTGCACGGTGGTTTCTGGCTGCGCCTGTACTGGCGCTTCAACCTGGCCGGCGAGGCGTTGCACAGTGGTGAATACCGCCTGACGCCCGGCATGACCGCTGCTCAGTTGCTCGACCTGTGGCGAGAGGGTGATGTCGTGCAGTACGGCTTGACCCTGGTCGAGGGCTGGAACTTCCACCAGGTGCGCGAGCTGCTCGCCCGCCAGCCCAAGCTGGAGCAGACCCTGAGCGGCCTCAGCGACGCCGAGGTCATGGCCAGGCTGGGCAAGCCCGGGGTATTCCCCGAAGGGCGCTTCTTCCCCGATACCTACCGCTTCGTCCGCGGCAGCAAGGATGTCGATATCCTCAAGCACGCCTATCAGCGCATGGATAGCATCCTTGCCGAAGAGTGGGGCAAGCGCAGCGAAGACCTGCCCTACAAGGATTCCTACCAGGCGCTGATCATGGCTTCGCTGGTGGAGAAGGAAACCGGCGTGCCCCAGGAGCGCGGCCAGATCGCCGGCGTCTTTGTGCGTCGCCTGCAGAAGAACATGCTGCTGCAGACCGACCCGACCGTCATCTACGGCATGGGCGAGCGTTACGCCGGCAAGATCACCCGCGCCGACCTGCGCGCGCCAACGCCCTACAACACCTACGTGGTTGCCGGCCTGCCGCCGACGCCTATTGCGCTGCCCGGCCGCGAAGCGATCCATGCAGCGCTCAACCCGGTGGCGGGGCAGAGCCTGTACTTCGTCGCCCGCGGCGATGGCAGCCATACCTTCTCCGACAACCTCGACGACCACAACAAGGCCGTCCAGGAGTTCCAGATCAAGCGTCGCGCCGACTACCGTTCCAGCCCGGCGCCCGTGCCGCAGCCGGCGCAGTCGCCGGACGCAGACACTCCCGCCGCAGAGACGCCTGCGGCGCAGTAGCCCGACAACACAAGGAGTGAGCCGAGTGACCGGCCTGTTCATCACCCTGGAAGGCCCCGAAGGCGCGGGCAAGAGCACCAACCGCGAGTACCTGGCCGAGCGCCTGCGCGAGCGCGGCATCGAAGTCCAGCTGACCCGTGAGCCCGGTGGCACGCCGCTGGCAGAGCGCATCCGCGAGCTGCTGCTGGACCCCAGCGACGAAAAGATGGCGGTGGATACCGAACTGCTGCTGGTCTTCGCTGCCCGTGCGCAGCATATCGCCGAGGTAATCCGCCCGGCCCTGGAGCGTGGCGCCGTCGTGCTCTGCGATCGTTTCACGGACGCCACCTACGCCTACCAGGGCGGCGGCCGTGGCCTGCCGGTGGAGCGCATCGCGCAACTGGAAAGCTTTGTCCAGGGCGGCCTGCGCCCCGACCTGACCCTGGTCTTCGACCTGCCGGTGGAAATCGGCCTGTCCCGCGCGGCCGCCCGTGGCCGGCTGGACCGCTTCGAGCAGGAAGGTCGCGACTTCTTCGAGGCGGTGCGCAATACCTACCTGGGGCGCGCCCGAGCCGAGCCGACGCGCTATCACATCCTTGATGCCGCGCAGTCGCTGGCCGAGGTACAGCGTGATCTGGACGGACTGTTGCCGACCCTGCTGGAGCGCCTGAATGGCTGACATCTATCCCTGGCAGCAGGGCCTCTGGCAGCAGCTCAGCGGTCGTCCACGGCATGCTCATGCCTACCTGCTGCATGGCCCGGCCGGTATCGGCAAGCGTGTGCTGGCCGAGAACCTCGTGCACCTGCTGCTCTGCCAACGTCCCGAAGGCGGCAAGGCATGTGGGCAGTGCAAGGCGTGCCTGCTGCTCGCGGCCGGCACCCACCCGGATTACTTCCTGCTGGAGCCGCAGGAGGCGGAAAAGCCCATTCGCGTCGACCAGGTCCGTGAACTGGTGGGTTTCGTGGTGCAAACCGCGCAGTTGGGTGGGCGCAAAGTGGTGTTGCTGGAACCGGCCGAGGCGATGAACCTGAATGCCGCCAACGCGTTGCTGAAAAGCCTTGAGGAGCCGTCCGGCGATACTGTACTGCTGCTGATCAGCCACCAGCCCAGCCGATTATTGCCGACCATCAAGAGCCGCTGCGTACAGCAGGCCTGCCCGCAGCCATCTGCCGAGCAGGCTCGAGCGTGGCTGGCGGGCTCTCTGCCGGACGAGTCGGTGGAGGCGTTGGGCGAGCTGCTGGTGCTGGCTGGCGGCTCGCCGCTCACTGCGCTGCGGCTGCACGGCCAAGGCGTACGCGAGCAACGCGCACAGGTGGTTGAAGGGGTGAAGAAGCTGCTCAAGCAGCAGGTTGCGCCAGGTCAGCTGGCCGAAAGCTGGAATGCTGTACCTTTGCCATTACTGTTCGACTGGTTCTGCGACTGGTCCCTGTTGATCCTGCGCTACCAACTGGCTCGCGATGAAGAAGGGCTGGGCCTGACCGACATGCGCAAGGTCGTGCAGTATCTCGCCGAGAAATCGACACAGCCCAAGGTGCTGGCAATGCAGGACTGGTTGCTGCTGCAACGGCAGAAAGCCCTCAATAAAGCCAACCTCAACCGTGCCTTGCTTCTCGAAGCCTTGCTCGTACAGTGGGCAAGTCTCCCCGGGCCGGGCTAGAATCCGGCCATCGGAAAAATCTGCCAGGACAGCTGAATGAGCTTGCCACCAAATCTGGGTCCGCGTAACGGAATCCTGTCCCTGACCATCAAGGACAAATCCGTGCTGTATGCCGCCTACATGCCGTTCATCCGCAACGGTGGGCTGTTCATTCCGACCAACAAGACCTACAAGCTGGGCGATGAGGTCTTCATGCTGCTCAACCTGATGGATGAGCCGGAGAAGATCCCGGTCGCCGGCAAGGTGGTCTGGATCACGCCCAAGGGCGCCCAGGGCAACCGCGCCGCCGGTATCGGCGTGCAGTTCAACGATGGCGACAATACCGCGCGCAACAAGATCGAGACCTACCTCGCCGGCGCGCTGAAGTCGGACCGCCCGACCCATACCATGTAGCCCATGCCATGCGAGAATGGCAGGCCATACAGGTTGCAAACACGAAGCGCCCCCAGGGGCGCTTCGTCATTTCCGGAGAACGTTTCATGCTGGTCGATTCCCACTGCCACCTCGATCGCCTCGATCTTGCCGCCCACGACGGCTCGCTGGATGCCGCGCTGGACGCCGCCCGCGCGCGTGGCGTCAGCCAGTTCCTGTGTATCGGCGTGAGTGCGGACAATGCCAAGGCAGTGAAGGACCTGGCCGAGCGCTACACCGATGTGCATTGCTCGGTGGGCGTCCATCCGCTGGATCTGGAGCCCGGTGCCGCACCGGCGCTGGACTGGCTGCTGGGCGAGCTGAACCACCCGCGTGTGGTGGCCATCGGCGAGACCGGCCTGGACTATCACTACGAGCCCGAAGCCGCCGAGTTGCAGCAGGAAGCCTTCCGCCTGCACCTGGAGGCCGCCCAGGTCACCGGCAAGCCGGTCATCGTGCATACCCGCGAGGCCCGCGCCGATACCCTGGCACTGCTGCGCGAGGCGGCGCTGCCGCAGGCCGGCGTACTGCACTGCTTCACCGAAGACTGGGAAATGGCCAAGGCGGCTCTGGATATCGGCTTCTACATCTCGCTATCGGGCATCGTCACTTTCCGCAATGCCGAACAGCTGCGCGAAGTGGCGCGTCAGGTACCCGTTGACCGCCTGCTGGTGGAGACCGATTCGCCCTATCTCGCCCCTGTTCCTCACCGCGGCAAGCCGAACCTGCCCGAGTACGTGCGCGAAGTGGCCGAGTATCTGGCGGTACTGCGTGGCGTGAGTTTCGAGACCCTCGCCGAGCAGACCACCGCCAACTTCCGTCGATTGTTCCCGCTGGCAGGTTGATTGCGCCGGCGCCGATACTTTTATGACGCGCAAAAAAAACCCGGGTTCTGGGGGATGAATCCGGGTCAAGACCATTAGGAGTGTAACAATAAGGTACGCGATCCTCGGTACCTTCACCGGCGGGGCACTTGGGGGGAGATGCCGCGCACCGGTATCTACAAGTATTGGTCAAGATGCCGCGGCTGCCACAGGGGGCCGGGTGTTTTTTAAACGGATTTGGAATACATCACACTGCGCTGAGCAGCTTTCTCGGCCGTGCCTGGTTTATTGCCCCGCCAGAACCCCGATCAACCCCAGGGTTTCCTCGATCACCGCCTCGCTGGTGTAGAAGTGCGGCGAGAAGCGGATGCCGGCGCCGCGCTGGATGCACACCACCTGCTCGGCGCGCAGGCGTTCCAGCAGGCGGGTGTTGTCCCAGCCGGCCAGGCTGAAGGTCAGGATGCCGGCGCGCCGGGCCGGGTCCAGCGGGCTGTGCAGTGAAGCGCCGCTGATGCGGCCAAGGCCGTCGTGCAGTTGCTGGACGCGCGCCTGGACCAGCTCGCCCACCGTCGCCATGCCAACATCCTCCAGCAGGCTCAGGCTGGCGTCCAGCGCCACTGCCCCGAGCATGTTCGGGCTGCCGCACTCGAAACGCCGGGCGCTGCGCGCAGGCTGCCAGTCGTCGAGGTTGTAGTTGCCGGCGTTCTCCAGCATGTGCCAGCCGTATTCCTGCAGTGCCAGTTGCTCGCGCTCGGCGGCGCGGCAATAGAACACGCCCAGGCCTTCCGGGCCGAGCATCCATTTGTGGCCGTCGGCCATGGCGAAGGCGCAGTCGTAGGCCTGGACGTCGAAGGGCAGGGCGCCCAGTTGCTGGATGGCATCGATGCAATACAGCACGCCGCGCTGGCGGCATCCCGCGCCGAGGCGCTCCAGATCCATGCGCAGTCCGCTGGCGTACTGTACGGCGCTGATCGACAGCAGGCGCGTGCGCGGGGTGCAGGCGGCCAGCAGGGCACCCTCCGGGTCATCGCCGTCCAGGCTCACCTGGATGACTTCCACGCCGCGTGGCTTCAACGCTTCCCAGACAATGCGGTTGGAAGGGAACTCCTGATCGCTGATCACTACCTGGTCGCCGGCACGCCAGTCCAGGCCGAAGGCGACGAACGACAGCGCCTCGGAGGTGTTCTTCACCAGGGCGATGTCACCGGTGGTCTGGGCATTCACCAGGCGCATCAGGCGCTCGCGCAGGCGCTTCTCGACGGTCAGCCACTGCGGGTAGTCGCGCGCACCCAGCAGGATGTTCTCCCGGGCGAACGCGGCGACGGCGTCTGCGCTTCGTTGGGGCCAGGGGGCAACTGCCGCGTGGTTCAGGTAGCGCAGGCCGGTTTGTTGGGGAAACTCGGAAGAAAAGCTAATCATGTCGGATGATCCGTGCAATTTGGCGCTGAATAGGCATAATACGCGGCTTCGAATTTTGACTATTTTTGACCGAACAGTCTTTTTATGCAGAAAGAGCCGCGCAAGGTTCGCGAATTCCGTCGTCGCGAACAGGAAATCCTCGACACCGCCCTCAAGCTGTTCCTCGAACAGGGCGAAGACAGTGTCACGGTCGAAATGATCGCCGATGCCGTGGGCATCGGCAAAGGCACCATCTACAAGCACTTCAAGTCCAAGGCGGAGATCTACCTGCGCCTGATGCTGGACTATGAGCGCGATCTGGCCGACCTGTTCCACTCCGAAGACGTCGCCCGCGACAAGGAGCGCCTGTCGCGCGCCTACTTCGAGTTCCGCATGCGCGACCCGCAGCGCTACCGCCTGTTCGACCGCCTGGAAGAGAAGGTGGTGAAGACCAGCCAGGTCCCGGAGATGATCGAGGAGCTGCACAAGATCCGCGAGTCCAACTTCGAGCGCCTGAGCCAACTGATCAAGGAGCGCATCGCGGCAGGCAAGCTGGAAGATGTGCCGGCCTACTTCCACTACTGCGCAGCCTGGGCGCTGGTGCATGGCGCCGTGGCGCTGTACCACTCGCCGTTCTGGCGCGAGGTGCTGGAGGACCAGGAGGGCTTCTTCCAGTTCCTCATGGACATCGGCGTGCGCATGGGCAACAAGCGCAAGCGCGACGGCGATACACCTGCCGCCTGAGTCGGCATTCGCGTCGCCCATCGTCGTTCGTGCGACAGGGCGGTCGGTGAGGGTGGGGATATACTTGCATGAGTGATACCCACCGGAGCCGAGCATGATCGTCGACCGCCAGGGCAGGCGCTTCCGCAATCTTCGCGTCAGCCTGACCGCCGCCTGCAACTACGCCTGCACTTACTGTGTGCCGGATGGCAAGCGTCTGGTCGCCGCGCAGGACGAGTTGTCGGCGGAGTCTTTGGTGCGCGGGGTCGCCTTTCTGATCGAGGCCGCTGGTATCGAGCGCCTGCGAGTTACCGGCGGCGAACCGTTGGTCAGTCCAAAGCTCGATGCCTTCCTGCACGGTGTCAGTCGTCTCGGCCTGCAGGACATTGCCATCACCACCAATGGCCAGCTGCTGTCGAAGAAGCTGCCGCTGCTGCTGGACTGCGGCATCCGCCGCCTCAATGTCTCCCTCGATACCCTGGATGCCGATGCTTTCCGGCGCATCGCCCGTGGCGGCGATCTGGGCTCGGTGCTCAAGGGGCTCGACGAGGCCCGCGCGGCGGGCCTGAAGATCAAGCTCAACATGGTCCCGCTGCGCGGACAGAACCTCGACCAGGTCGTGCCGCTGCTGGACTACTGCCTGGAGCACGGCTTCGAGCTGCGCTTCATCGAACTGATGCGCATGGGCCATCTGGCCCGTGATTCCAATGCTTTCAACCAGCAGTTCATCGGCATGCCGGAGCTGCTGGAGCTGATCGGCGAACGTCATCCCTACGTCCAGGCCGATGCGCCGGTGGATGCCACCGCGCTGCGCTACGAAGTGCCGGGGCGGGGCTTCTTTGGCGTGATCGCCAACGAGAGCGTGCCGTTCTGTCGGACCTGTTCGCGGCTGCGCCTGTCCTCCACCGGCTGGCTGCATGGCTGCCTGTCGTCGAGCAATCGCCATTACGTCGGCGACCTGCTGGACAAGCCGCGCCACCAGGCGCTGCCGGCCCTGCAGCGATTGCTGGTGAGCGCCCTGGCGGACAAACAGGAAGTCGCCTTCTCCGGTGGCGTCACCATCATGAAGATCATCGGCGGCTGAGATCGCCCTCAAAACCTGATTAGCCCATGCCCAACGAATTCCCCATTTCCTATATCGAGCCGGTGTTCCGGCCGCCGAGCGAGGCGCACTCGCTCATTCTTCCCGTCACCAACGGCTGCTCGTGGAACCAGTGCGGCTTCTGCGAGATGTATACCCAGCCGCAGAAGAAATTCCGCGCCCGCGACGAGGCCGAGGTGCTGGAGGAGATTCGCCGCTGTGGCGAGCGCCTGATCGTCCAGCGCGTGTTCCTCACCGACGGCGATGCGCTGGTGTTGCCGACACGGCGCCTGCTCAACATCCTGCGCGCGATCCGTGAGCACATGCCTGAGGTGGACCGCGTCTCCAGCTATTGTCTGCCGCGCAACCTGCGCAAGAAGTCGGTGGAGGAGCTGAAGGAGCTGGCCGATGCGGGCCTGCGCATGGCCTATGTGGGCGCCGAGTCCGGCGACGACGAAGTGCTGGCGCGGGTGAACAAGGGCGAGACTTATGCCTCCACGCTGGATGCCCTGCAGAAGCTGGGCGAGGCCGGGATCAAGCGCTCGGTGATGATTCTCAACGGCCTGGGCGGCAGTACGCTGAGCGCCCAGCACGCTGACAACTCGGCGCGCCTGATGAACGAAGCGCAGCCGGAATTCCTCTCCACCCTGGTGGTGAGCTTCCCCACCGGCGAGGAGCGTTATCGAGCAGGCTTCCCGGACTTCCAGCCGTTGTCGCAGGCGGAACTGTTCGTCGAGGTCGAGCGCCTGCTGAGTGCGCTGGAGCTGCGCGACACGGTGTTCCGCAGCGATCATGCGTCCAACTACCTGGTGCTCAAGGGCACGCTGGGAGCGGACAAGGCTCGGTTGCTCGACCAGGTTCGCCAGGCCATCGAGCAGCCGCAGCGCGCGCATCTGCGCCAGGAATGGCAGCGCGGCCTGTGATGGCGCGGAAGCTGCATTGCCTGTCCGAATGCCGGTTTTTCGTCGCCGGCTCCGGAGATTTCCCATGCGCTACCTGATGTTGATCCTTGCCTTCGCCAGCCTGGGCGGCTGCATGAATCCCAGTGACCTGGCCGATGGCACCGACTATTACCTGCGTGATTCGGGCTTCCTCGATCACAGCCAGACCCGCCGTACCTCGAACTGGCGCCTGCAGCAGGACTCCTTCATCTATATCGCCCAGGGTCC
Organism: Pseudomonas sp. GD03903; assembly: GCF_029840045.1. NCBI lineage: Bacteria > Pseudomonadati > Pseudomonadota > Gammaproteobacteria > Pseudomonadales > Pseudomonadaceae > Pseudomonas > Pseudomonas sp. GD03903. The sequence continues at coordinate 83,810 of NZ_JAOCBT010000027.1, forward strand.
GTTCGTACCGCCAGGCCACCCTTACGCACGGCCTAACGTGGTGGCGGAGGAGGCGTTCAAGGGATTCGTCCAGTACTTCCCGCTGGTGCGTCGGGCCAAGAGTCCGTTGGGGCTGGAGGGGGCGATGCAGGAAGCGCGCGCGGCGGGTGCCAATTATCTGTTGTATACCCGCTTTGCCCGTGGGGAAGACAATGTCGGCACCTACGAGGAATATGAGGACACCGACAACGCCGTGGGCCGCGACCGCAGCGTGATCCAGGTGATGCTGATCGAGACCGACAACCGCTACCTGGTCGATAGTGCGACTATCCGCAGCCGCGGCGGTTTTCTGACATTCTATGACGCCAGCCCCGAAGACCTGATCGGGCGGCCGCTGGAAGACTATGCCCGCAGCCTGCTGGGGGTGAAGACGCGAGAGGAGTACCAATGACTGATCCACAGACTCAATCGGACCGGGCCGGCAACCTGCTGGCGCAGATTCCCGCCAGCAAGGACAAGGGGCTGCCGCCGGTGCATCTGTGGAATCCGGATTGCTGCGGCGATATCGACATGCGCATCGCTCGCGACGGCACCTGGTATTACCTGGGCACGCCGATCGGTCGCAAGCCGATGGTGCGGCTGTTTTCCACCATCATCCGCCGCGATGGCGACGATTACTTCCTGGTCACACCGGTGGAGAAGTGCGGGATCACTGTCGATGACGCGCCTTTCGTCGCGGTGACCCTGACGGTCGAAGGGCAGGGCGAGCAGCAGGTGCTGCGCTTCACCACCAATGTCGAGGATGAGGTAGTGGCCGATGCCGCGCATCCGATTCGCGTGGAACTCGATCCGCAGACCCAGGAGCCGTCGCCCTACGTGCTGGTCCGGGTGAATCTGGAAGCGTTGATCCATCGCAACGTGTTCTACCAGCTGGTGGAGCTGGCCGTTCCGCGCGAGATCGACGGTGCCGACTGGCTGGGCGTCTGGAGTTCGGGGGAGTTCTTCCCCATTGCGCCGCAGCCGTGACCTGGCGGTCTGAACGCGAACAGTAGTCCGCGCGATTCACCGCTACAAGTACTTAGCTTGCAAAGAAAAAGGCTCCCGAGGGAGCCTTTTTCATTACCGCCAACGCCTTACATGTTGGGGTAGTTCGGACCGCCGGTGCCTTCCGGGGCTACCCAGGTGATGTTCTGGGCCGGGTCCTTGATGTCGCAGGTCTTGCAGTGTACGCAGTTCTGCGCGTTGATCTGGAAGCGCTTGCTGCCGTCGTCGTTGCTCACCACTTCGTACACGCCGGCCGGGCAATAACGCTGCGCAGGCTCGTCGTAGAGCGGCAGGTTCTTGCCAACCGGGATGCTCGGGTCGGTCAGCTTCAGGTGGATCGGCTGGTCTTCCTCGTGGTTGGTGTTGGAGAGGAACACCGAGGAGAGCTTGTCGAAGCTGAGTTTGCCGTCCGGCTTCGGATAATCGATCTTCGGCGCTTCGCTGGCCTTCTTCAGGGTCGCGTAGTCCGGGGTCGTATCGTGCAGGGTGAACGGAATCTTGCCGCCGAAGATGTTCTGGTCGATGAAGTTGAACGCACCGCCACCGATGGCGCCGAACTTGTGCATCGCCGGGCCGAAGTTGCGGCTGCGGAACAGTTCGTCATACAGCCAGCTGCCCTTGAAGGCCTCGACGTAGTTGCTCAGCTCGTCGCCGCCTTCGCGGCCGGCGAACAGGGCTTCGGCAACCGAGTCGGCGGCCAGCATGCCGGACTTCATCGCGGTGTGGCTGCCCTTGATCTTGGCGAAGTTCAGGGTGCCCAGGTCGCAGCCGATCAGCGCGCCGCCGGGGAAGACCATCTTCGGCAGCGAGTTCAGGCCGCCCTTGCAGATGGCACGAGCGCCGTAGGCCACGCGCTTGCCGCCTTCCAGGTACTGCTTGATCACCGGGTGGTGCTTGTAGCGCTGGAACTCGTCGAACGGCGACAGGTGCGGGTTGGTGTAGGACAGGTCGATGATCAGGCCGACCACCACCTGGTTGTTTTCCAGGTGATAGAGGAAGGAGCCGCCCGGGTTGTCGTCGTTCAGCGGCCAGCCGGCGGTGTGCACCACCAGGCCCTGCTCGTGCTTGGACGGATCGATGTCCCAGATTTCCTTGATGCCGATGCCGTAGTGCTGGGCGTCGGCTTCGCTGTCGAGCTTGTACTTCTTGATCAGTTGCTTGCCGATGTGGCCACGGCAGCCTTCGGCGAACAGGGTGTACTTGGCGCGCAGTTCCATGCCCGGGGTGTAGTAACCCTCTTTCGGATTGCCTTCGCGGTCGACGCCCAGGTCACCGGTGACAATGCCGCGCACTACGCCGTTCTCGTCGATCAGCGCTTCCTGGGCGGCGAAGCCTGGGTAGATCTCGACGCCCAGGCCTTCGGCCTGCTGGGCCAGCCAGCGGCACAGGTTGCCCAGGGAGATGATGTAGTTGCCTTCGTTGTGCATGGTCTTGGGCACGAAGAAGTTCGGCACCTTGGCCGCCGCTTCCGGGCTCTTCAGCACATAGATGTCGTCGCGCTTGACGGGGGTGTTCAGCGGCGCTTCGAGTTCCTTCCAGTTGGGGAACAGCTCGTTCAGCGCGCGGGGCTCGAACACGGCGCCCGAGAGGATGTGGGCGCCCACTTCGGAACCCTTCTCGACCACACAGACGCTGATTTCCTGACCGGCGTCGGCGGCCTTCTGTTTCAGTCGGCAAGCGGCGGACAGACCGGCAGGGCCGGCGCCGACGATGACGACGTCGAATTCCATAAATTCGCGTTCCACTATCGATCTCTCCTGAATCAAGGCTCTGGGCATTTTGTAGGTATTGGGATGGGCGTGCCCCCACCCAGTAAGAGCGGGGCGCATTATAGCTAGACCTGTTGCTATATCTAAACCCTTTATCGAGGGCAATACAAACGTTTGTTTGAATCGCGCGTAACCCTGATAGAATCGGGGTCCGCGGCTTATGAAGGGGTATTTTCGTGTATTGACCCGCCCGGTCGATGCGGTCAAGATACCTGCGGTTTTGCGGTCGCGTTGCGCTGGATGTAGTCGCAGATGGCGTGCACTACCGGCCAGGCCTGTCTGGCGACATTCCTATTCACCGGAGAAAAACGAGGAATCCATGAAGGTTCTTGTAGCTGTCAAACGAGTGGTTGACTATAACGTCAAGGTCCGCGTCAAGGCGGACAACTCCGGCGTCGATCTCGCCAACGTCAAAATGTCCATGAACCCCTTCTGCGAAATCGCCGTGGAAGAGGCTGTACGCCTGAAAGAGAAAGGCGTCGTCACCGAGATCGTTGCGGTCTCCGTCGGCCCGACCGCTGCCCAGGAGCAACTGCGTACCGCGCTGGCTCTGGGTGCTGATCGCGCCATCCTCGTTGAAACCAACGAAGAGCTGAGCTCCCTGGCCATCGCCAAGTCGCTGAAAGCCCTGGTCGACAAAGAGCAGCCGCAGCTGGTCATCCTCGGCAAGCAGGCCATCGACAGCGACAACAACCAGACCGGCCAGATGCTGGCTGCGCTGACCGGCTACGCGCAAGGCACCTTCGCCTCCAA